>DATAHJ010000145.1:0-2587 GCA_036263275.1 Fibrobacteria bacterium
GTCCGCGGACAAGACGGCTCGTTGGCCGACTTCGCGCGCGCCGCCGCGCCCCTCCTTCGGCCCTGGAAGATCCCCGTCAAGATGCACGTCTCCGGAGATTCCCCCGCCCTGACCGCGTTGCGTGAAAGCCTCGTGAAGTCGGGCGCCCGCGTCAGCGGCTTCTCCCCCGCCCCCTCTTCCGACGTTCCCGGCGAGGGTTTCTGGAAAACCACGATCGTCGTGGTCGAGGCCTTGGGTGACGCTGAAAACTTTTGGACCGGGGAACGCGAGGACAAGAAGGTGGGGTGGGATCCGCTGGTGATCGCCCTCCGTTCGGGTTCCGTCGCGGGCCTTCCTTCGTCCGCTCTCTCCGCGGCCGACTTGTGGGTCGTGAACACCGAAAACGCGACGGACGAAAATCCCGTCTCCGTGCGCGAGGCCTGGATGAATGCCGGCGCGGGCGCCGTGGCCGTCACGGCCCCGGGCGAAATCGCCTGGGCCTCGCGCAACGCCGTGTTCGGCAACTCCTCCGGAACCGTCACGGCGGATTCCAACGGATCCGAAGCAAAAGCTGGAGCCGTCGCCGCGCGCATCGTCGCCTCGCTCCTCCGCGACCTGCTCGGCGAGAACCTGTTCGACAAGACCCTCGTGCGCGCCGACCGCGAATGCCTCGAGATGCGCCCGCTGCGGCTCGGCCGCGCGTGCGGCGCGCCCTTCATCCCCGCGAAGACCTGGGGAAGCCTTGGAAGAAAGGAACGTCATGAGTCCCACGCCTGAGATTCCAGAAACGACCCTGTCCGCGAAGCCGCGTTGGCCCGAAGTGGCCATCGCCCTCGTCTCCGCGGCGGCGCTGGGATTCCTCGTGTACCTGATCTACGGTCGCGGCGCGGCAAGCGACGGCCCGGCCGCGCTGGCCTTCCTGCCCGCGCTCAATGCCGCATGCAACGCCGTCACCGCCATCCTCATCGTCCTGGGACTGCAGGCCATCGGCCGCGGCGACCGCGAGACGCACCGCCGCCGCATGCTCTCGGCCTTCGCCACCTCGGCGCTCTTCCTGATCGGCTACATCCTTTATCATTCCTTCCACGGCGAAACGAAATTTCCCGGGCACGGCTTCGTGCGCCCGGTTTACTTCGGCATCCTCGTCTCGCACATCGTCCTCTCGGCTGTCGCGCTGCCCATGATTCTCACGGCATTCTGGTTCGCGCTTTCGAACCAGCTCGTGCGCCACGTCCGCCTGGCGCGCTGGACGTATCCCATCTGGCTGTATGTGTCGATCACGGGAGTGGTGGTGTTTTTCATGCTGAAGGCGTGTGCGTAGGAAAAAATGATGGAAAGATGAAATGATGAATGATGGAGCGGAGTTCGGGCATCCCCGTTTCGCCCCCTGAAATTAGCGAGATCGGGCTTTTCATCATTTCAGCACTCCATCATTTCATCATTCCCTGTATTTCAGGACTTTCTAAGTTTCCGGCTCCCTTTTTCGGTTTTCGAGGTTTTCCATGGGCTTCAAATGCGGCATCGTCGGACTCCCCAACGTGGGCAAGTCCACCATCTTCAACGCCCTCACCAGCGCCGGGGCCGAGGCCGCCAACTTCCCGTTCTGCACCAAGGACCCCAACGTGGGCATGGTGAACATCCCCGACCCGCGCCTCGCCGAGCTCACCCGGATCTACAAGCCCAAGCGGGAGATCCCCGCCATCATGCAGTTCGTGGACATCGCCGGCCTCGTCAAGGGCGCTTCGCAAGGCGAAGGCCTCGGCAACCAGTTCCTCTCGCACATCCGCGAGACCGATGCCGTGATGCACGTCGTCCGCTGCTTCGAGGACGTCAACGTGACCCACGTCGAGGGCACGGTGAACCCCGCCCATGACGCCGAGGTGGTGAACCTCGAGCTCGCCCTGCGCGACCTCGACACCCTCGACAAGAAGCTGGCGAAGGACAAGAAGCTCGCGGGCCAGGCCACGGCGCCGGATTCCAAGGAAGCCAAGGTCCGCGTCGCGATCCTGGAGAAGATCAAGGTCCTGCTCGACGACGGCAAGCCCGCCCGCCTGGCCGAGATCAGCGAGGAAGAAGCCGCCCTCATCCGCGACCTCGGCCTGCTCACGCTCAAGCCGATGTTCTATTGCGCCAACATGCGCGAGGACGAAATCACCTCCGGCAACGCGCATCTGGAGGCCGTCAAAGCGTTCGCCGCCGAGCAGAAGTGCGACGTCGTCGTGATCAGCGGCAAGATCGAGAGCGAGATCGCCGAGCTCGACGCCGATGAGAAGAAGGACTTCCTCAAGGAAATGGGCCTCGAGGAAAGCGGCCTCGACCGCGTGATCCGCAAGGGATTCTCGCTCTTGGGCCTGCAGACCTATTTCACCGCGGGCGAGCAGGAGACCCGCGCCTGGACGATCCACAAGGGCGACAAGGCCCCGCAGGCCGCCGGCGTGATCCACTCTGACTTCGAGAAGGGCTTCATCCGGGCGGAGACGCTCGGCTACGAGGACTTCCTCAAGTGCGGCGGCTGGAACGCGGCCAAGGACAAGGGCCTGGTCCGTACCGAGGGCAAGGAGTACGTGGTGCAGGACGCGGACATCATGCACTTCCTTTTCAACGTGTA
>DATAHJ010000146.1:0-5209 GCA_036263275.1 Fibrobacteria bacterium
CGCGCCTCGCTGCCGACTCGCTGGACTACTCCGAGGTGGAGGTGCAACACGGCGACGCCGAGCCGTTCCCGTTCTCCTTCCGCACCGAAGGACCGATCAAGAACCGCGCCACCTGCTGGATCACGCGCACGAGCGCGGAAACCCACGAGCTTCTCAAGACAGGCTTCGACCGCAGCCCGATGTTCACGGGCGTGATCCAGGGCGTGGGTCCGCGCTACTGCCCGTCGATCGAGGACAAGATCGCGCGCTTCGCCGACCGCGATTCGCACCAGCTCTTCCTCGAGCCCGAGGGGCTCGAGAGCGGACGCATCTACGTGAACGGCTTTTCCTCCAGCCTGCCCTCCGAGGTGCAGGACGCCGCGCTGCGCACCCTGCCGGGCTTGAAAAACTGTCGTGTTCTGCGTTACGGTTACGCGGTGGAATACGACGCGGTGGACGCGACCCAGCTTCATCCCACCTTCGAATGTCGAGAGGCCGCCCTTGAGGGGCTTTACTTCGCGGGCCAGGTCAACGGCACCTCGGGCTACGAGGAGGCCGCGGCACAAGGCCTCGTCGCGGGCATCAATGCCGCGCTCAAAGTGCGCGGCGAGGAGCCTTTCCTTCTCGGGCGCGCGGAGTCGTATATCGGCGTGCTCGCCGACGACCTCGTCAACCTCGAGATCGACGAGCCCTATCGCATGTTCACGTCGCGGGCGGAGTATCGCCTCCACCTGCGGCAGGACAATGCCGAGGAGAGGCTATTGGAGCGCGGCCACGCGCTCGGGCTCGTCGACGATGCGACCTTGGCGAAGTATCGCGCCCGCGTCGCGAAGCTGGACGCGATGCGCGCCCGCCTCGCGGAGATGAAGCTCCTTCCCGGGGCGATCAACCCTTTCCTCGAGGGCCTGGGCGGCGCGCCGGTCACCGAATCCGTGTACGCCCTGCCGCTCCTGCGTCGCCCCGAAATCTCCTTCCCCGCGCTGGCGGAGCATCTCGGCATTTCGCTCGACGACTGGTCGCTGGCCGAGCGGACGGCCTTCGAGGCGGCGGAGCGCTACGAGGGCTTCGCGGAGCGCCAGCGGCGCGACGTGGAGCGCAGCCGCAGGCTGGCGCACCTGCGCATTCCCGCCGACTTCGACTACGAGGACGCGAAGGGGCTCTCCGGCGAGGCCCTGCAGAAGCTTGCGCTCCGCCGCCCCCTCACGGTGGGCGACGCCACGCGCATCGCGGGCGTCACGCCCGCCGACGTTTCGGCGTTGATTTATCACCTGAATCGGAAGGCGGCATAGGCCTTCGCGGGCGAATCTTCGAAGTTGTCGGTTATCGGTTGTCAGTTGTCGGTGAAAACAAGCGCGGTTTTGCAGTTGCCGACAGCCGTAGGCATGAAGCCGCTTGACGGCTGAATCACCGACAACCCCGACAACTGACAACTATATTCCACCCTATGCCCACAGAATCCACCCCAAAGTCACCGAAGCAAAAAGCCGGATGGGCCCTGATGCTCCTGGGCTTCTGCATCGTAGCGCTCGCGGGCGTCGCGTACTTCGAGGCGCCGCGCACGGGCAACCTCTACCTCTCGACGGTGGGCAACTCCATGATGGCGACGGGGCTGCTCGTCTATGTCATCGGGCGAATTTTGCGGTGGCAGGGTCGGGCGAAGAAGGGCTGAGTTCTTCGCGGTCCCGTTGATTCCGGAGACCCCCGAACGCCCGGCCGACCGGGAAGTCCGCCCCCATTTTTCCTGCCATTTTTGGGTTACCTGTCCGCTGTAAGCTGTTCGCTGTCAGCTATCTTTTTCCCCATGCCTGCCTCGTCTTATAGCGTCGTGATCGGACTCGAAGTCCACGCCCAGCTCTCCACCCACACCAAGATGTTCTGCGGCTGCCGCGTCGAGTTCGGCGCCGAGCCCAACACGCTGGTTTGCCCCGTCTGCCTGGGGTTCCCGGGCACGTTGCCCACCCCGAACGCCGCGGCGGTGGAGTTCGGCATCGCCCTCGGCCTCGCCTGCGGGGCCCAGATCGGCGAGCGCCCCATGTGGACGCGCAAGAACTACTTCTACCCCGACCTTCCCAAGGGATACCAGATCACGCAGACCGGCGGCTCCGCCGTGTACGACTGGCCGATCTGCAAGGGGGGACATCTCGACATCACCCTCGCGGACGGCTCGCCCAAGCGCATCGGCCTGACGCGCATCCACATGGAAGAGGACGCCGGCAAGCTGATCCACGACCTGACGGTGGCGGATTCGCTCTTCGACGCGAACCGCTGCGGCACCCCGCTGCTCGAGATCGTCTCCGAGCCCGACCTGCGCTCTCCCGAGGAGGCCATCGCCTACCTCGAGAAACTCAAGCAAATCCTCGAGTACCTCGAGATCTGCGACGCGAACATGGAGCGCGGCAACATGCGCTGCGACGCCAACGTCTCGATCCGCAAGGGCGAGGACGCCCCGTTCGGCGAGCGCGTCGAGCTGAAGAACATGAACTCCTTCAGCAACCTGCTGAAGGCCATGGAAGCCGAGATCGCCCTGCAGGCGGAGATCCTCGACGCGGGCGGCACGGTGAAGCGCGAGACCAAGCGCTGGGATCCGGCCAAGGCCACCACGGTGACCAACCGTTCCAAGGAAGACGCGCAGGACTACCGCTACTTCCCCGAGCCCGACCTCGTGCGCCTGAGCGTGACGCCGGAAGATATTGAGCGCGTGCGCGCCGCCTTGCCCGAGCTTCCCGAGGCGCGCCGGAAGCGCTACGCGGAGCAGTACGGCCTGCCGACCTACGACGCCGACGTGCTCACGCGCGAGAAGGCCGTCTCCGAGTTCTACGAGCGCGCCTGCGCCGTGGCGCAGGACAAGAAGTCCGTCTCCAACTGGGTGATGGGCGACGTGCTCCGCGTGCTGAAGGAAGGCAACCTTGACATCAAGGACCTCAAGTTCACGGCGGAGCACATCGGCGAGATGGTCGAGATGATCCGCACAGGCGCCATCTCTGGCAAGATCGCCAAGGAAGTCTTCGAGCACCTGTTCGCCGGCGAAGGCTCCCCGAAGAAGATCGTCGAGGCGCGGGGCCTCTCCGTCATCAACGATTCGTCCGCAGTGGAGGGATTCATCAAGAGCGTGATGGACGCCAATGCCGACAAGGTGGCCGAGTATCGTTCGGGCAAGGACAAGCTGTTCGGCTTCTTCGTGGGACAGGTGATGCGCGCCTCGCAGGGCAAGGCCGCGCCCGAGCAGGTCAACGACTTGCTCAAGAAGATGCTGGCGGGGTGACGATGGAAGGCAGGAGGTTGAAGGTGCGGGGCAGGGGGAAGCGAGAAATTCTTCGCATCTCCGTTGCGGTGCTCCTGTCCCATTGCCTTGCCGTCTCATCTTTTTCGGCCGCGCCTCCCCTGACTCCCGTGACGCCTCCGGCCCCCAAGGTCAGCAGCCTCGACTCGCTGCGGGCGATCGCCGCGAAGGCGGACACCGCGGGCACCAAGGCCCGCGCCGACACGGTGCAGGTCGTGATGCACAACCACAATCATCGCCAGCAGATCATCACCGGCGGGGTCATGATGGCGTGCATGGCGGGCATCATGGTCATGATGAACAACTATAACCCAAGGCCCGTGTCACAATTCTAGGCTAGCGCGGCTTCGCCGGGCGGGCGCCGCCTTCGCGGGGCCGCGCTCCGGCGTCTTCGTTACGGGTTCGCGGCGATGAAAAAACCTCGAAGAAACACGAAAAACCCGGGAATCCGCGGAAGAATACCCCCATTTTTGTTTTATATTATCCTCATCGGCCGCTTCTCGGCCTTGCCCGCAGACATCCAATGGGCGCGACGGTGAAGGCACAAGCCTCCCGCGCCCGGTGCCCGGGTCCCGCGAAATTTCAGTCAACAGGGTTTCCGCGAGTCGGAACCTCCATTTCCCGATAATCGGCCAACAGGCCAGGGGATTCATGCAAGACCAGGACCTGGACGCGAACGCGGCCAATGCAGCCAATGCCGCGAATGCCGCGCGCGACGCGGAGGACGCGGAGATCTACGCGCAGAACATGCGCGCCGCCGCCGCCCGCGCCGAAGAGGAAGACGACGACTTCGACGACGATGACGAGGTCGAGGACGAGCCCGGCGCCCCCAACGGAAACGTGGTCGGCCGCGGCGGTCGCCGCGACGAGCGTCCCCCCGAGAATCCCGCCCTCATTTCCCACGAGCCCAATGACAGCTCCCGCCGCCGCCGCAAGCGCATGAAGATCAACAAGATGGCCGGCCGGAACGGTCACAACGGTGGCAACAATGGCGGATACGGATCCCACAACAACAATAACGGCGCGCGCGGCCAGGGCAAGCGCCGCGGTGAGCCGACGGACTTCTCCGCCGACTTCGATCCCCGCTCGGAGGCGGAGGAATACACCGCCATCATCCAGGTGATGGACGGGGGGCATGCCCACATGCGCTCCGAGAGACTGAACTTCCAGTCCCAGGACAACGACGTGGTGATCCCGCGCGAGATGGTGAGCCGCCACGGCCTGCGCACCGGGCACATGATCCGCGCCATCGTGCGTGGCAAGCGCAACAAGCGCCAGCGCGTGGTGAGCCACCTGCTGGCGGTGCAGGACATTCCCATCGAGAAGTGGCGCCCCACGGCGCCTTTCCAGAACCTCACGAGCATCAGCCCCGAGGAGATGTTCCACCTCTCGGCGGCGGACGATCTCGACAAGAGCATGATGCTGCTGGAGCTGCTCGCGCCCATCGGCAAGGGCCAGCGCGGCCTGCTGGTCGCCCCGCCGCGCACCGGCAAGACGATGCTGATGGAGAAGATCGCCAACGGCATCGCGGCCAACCATCCCGAGGCGGACATCCTGATGCTGCTCATCGACGAGCGGCCCGAGGAGGTCACGCACCTCTCCCGTCGCATCAAGGGCAAGGTCTACGCCTCGTGCCTCGACCGCCCCCTCGAGGAGCACATCGGGCTTTCCCGGATGGTGATGGAGATGGCCATGCGCCGCGTGGAATGCGGCAAGGACGTGGTCATCCTGCTCGACTCGATCACGCGCATGGCGCGCGCCTTCAACAACGACCTGAAGTCCTCGGGCCGCACGCTCTCGGGCGGCGTGGACGCCAAGGCCATGATGGAGCCCAAGAAGTTCTTCGGCGCGGCGCGCAAGGTCGAGGAGGGCGGTTCGCTCACCATCGTGGCGACGGCGCTCGTGCAGACCGGCTCGCAGATGGACGAAGTGATCTTCCAGGAGTTCAAG
>DATAHJ010000147.1:0-6564 GCA_036263275.1 Fibrobacteria bacterium
ATTCGGCCCCCGTGTACCTTTCCTCCATGCTTAAGCTCGGCTGCGGCCTCATCGCCTTGCTGGCGCTCCTCGCGGCCGCGATGCTGCTGTGGATCACGCCCGGCTTCGCCGCCGCGCTCCCTTCCGGCCTTGCCGGATGGACCGGAGCGTGGTTCGCCGCCTTTCGGAACCCCGGCCTTTCCATCTGGCTCTTCGCCTTCTGCACGCTGCTTGCCGTCGCCGCCGCCTGCGTGACGGAACTCTTGCTCGGAATCCTTTTCTCCGTGCTCGCGGCGCTCGTCTCGCTGTTCTGCCTGATGGGCGTCCTTGGGGCCAGGTTCCCGGGAGTGGCGGAATGGGTGGAAAAGCTCCTTCGCTAAGCGCGACACGGAACATCTGCCATGAACATCCAGATTTTCGGCCGTCGCGATTGCTCCGAGACCCGCAAGGCGGAGCGCTGGTTCAAGGAACGACGCGTCCCGTTCCAGTTCATCGACTTGAAAATCAAAGGTCTTGCTCCACGCGAATTGGAAACCATCGCCGCCGCGGTGGGGCTCGACAACCTTGTCGACCGGGGCTCGAAGCGCTTTCTCGAGAAGGGACTCGCGGCCGCCACGCCGGCCCGCGTCCGCGCCTCGCTCGAGGCCGATTCACTCCTGCTCAAGACCCCGATGGTACGCAACGGCCGCGCGGCGACGGTGGGAATGAAGCCGGAGGTTTGGGAGGGTTGGGAGTGATTCGCTGAAGACAATGCTTCGAGGTTGGTGGTAAACGATCCTTCGAAGTCAATGCTGCGTCGTTGGTAGTTGGTAGCGAAGTACCCCTCTCTTTGCCACCAACCACCAACTTCGAAGAATCGTCACCGAAAGCCTGTTCCCGCCACCAACGGCGAAGAACCGTCGCCGAAGAATCCACCCCCTTCTTATATTTCCTCTCCCCTTCCTGCCGGGATGGTGAAATTGGTAGACGCGCCGGACTCAAAATCCGGTGGGGTAAAACCCGTGTCGGTTCGATTCCGACTCCCGGTACTCTTCTTCCCCTGTTTTCTCCCTTATCCCCCATCCCTCTTTTTGGCTACTTTGACGCTTATGATGCGTGAAATGCTCAAGTCCAAGATCCACCGGGCCACGGTGACCGATGCCAACCTCGCCTACGAGGGATCCATCACCATCGATCCGGCCCTGATGCAACTGGCCGACATCCGCGAATTCGAGAAGGTCCAGGTCGTCGACCTGAACAACGGCGAGCGCTTCGAGACCTATTGCATCCGGGGGAAAAAGCCCGGAAACGGCGAAATTTGCGTGAATGGTGCCGCGTCACGATTGGTCCAGATCGGCGACCTGGTCATCATCATGGCCTTCACCTGGCTGGAGGACGCGGATTCCGCGAATTTTTCGCAAAAAATCGTGCGCGTGACGGCCGAAAACAAGCCCGTCGAGTGACCGTGGATCGGTCGTGCTCGGATAATATTTCGGGTAGTATTATATAGGGGCGGACCAAGGTTTAAGCAGATCCGGACGGCAATCAAAACCGGGAAAAACGCCGAATACAAGGACTATGCGGGGCTAGAATGCGGGCTAAGGGGATTTCGAGGGGGGGCTTCTTCGCGGTGATCGCATCGATCGCGGTGATGAGCGCGTCCGCGGCTCCCTCCGGCGGCGTTCCGCGTGGCGACGACTTCGACGCGGGCGGCATGACGCTCTCGGGAACCCGGAGCGGCAGCCCTTCGTTCTCGCTCGCGCAGCCGGGCCGCTTCTCGATGCATCAGAGCTATTCGCTCACGGCCATGTCGAGTTCGCAAGGTTCGGCTTCTTCGGGCTTGTACCTGAACACGCTGAGCTATCAGCTCGCGCAGCCGCTGGTGATGTTCGTCGACGTCGGCTTCTACACGCCCCTGCATTCGACGATGCCGGGGATGAATTCCTCCTCCGGCGCCGGCAGCGTCGTGCTGCCGCGCATGGGCCTGGAGTACAAGCCGAGCGAGCGGCTGACCATGAACCTTGAGCTCGTCAACGGCCCTGACGCGTGGAAAGCCTACGGAGGACATTGGTCGCCGTCGCTCTTCACCGGGAGCCGGACCCCGTAACTTGAGCTCTCCGACCTTCGCCCGCGATGCCCGGGCCCGACGCATCCCTTCGCCCTCGCGCGCGATTTTCTTTCGGTTCGCGCCCATCGTGACGCTCGCCTTGACGCTGCCTTTCGGTGCAGGGGGCTGCCGCGAAAAAACCGCCAAGCCGCCCGCGTTCAAGCCGAACGCGGGACAGATCCAGGTGCTGAACGGCAGCGGACGCGCGGGCCAGGTCGAGGTGTTCCGCGACTACCTCGTGAGCCGCGGCTTCGACGTGATCGAGACCGGCAACGCGCGCGAGTGGAACCACGAGCACACGCTGGTGCTGGCCCGCATCCCCTCCGACACCATCGCGCGCGAGGTGGCGCGGGCGTTGGGCACGGACCGCGTGGTGCACCTGCAGAATTCCGCCTCCCTCGTGGAGGCGACCGTGATCATTGGAAAAGACTACAAGGAGCTGATGAGGACATGGCCGCAAGACACAACGCAAAAAAGGTGAGCGCGAAGGCGCCGAAGAAAACCGTCGTGCCCTTCAAAAAGGCGGCCGAAAAAGCCATGCCGAAGGCCGTGAAAAAGGTCGCGAAGAAGGCAGCGAAGAAAACTGCCGCGAAGGCGCCGGCGAAGAGCCGCAGGCCTGAGGCCGAAAGGCCGAAGCAGGCTGCAAAAGCCGTCACGAAGGCACCGGCGAAAAAAACCGCCGCCGCCGCGCCGATCAAGGGCCTGAAGGGCATCCAGGGCGGCAAGGCCGCGCGCATCGCGCAAATCGTCGCCGAATCGTTCCTCCCGGCCTCCGGCGCGACGCATGCAGCGCCCGGCAAGGCCGCCGCGGAAGCCGCATCCAACGACGTGGTGCGGGTCGCGCACCGCATCGCCACCGAGCTCTTCTCCAAGAAGGCCGAGGACGTGGTGCTGATGGACCTCCGCAACCTGAGCACGGTAGCCGACTATTACCTGATCGCCACCTGCCGCAACGAGCCGCAGATGCGCGCCATCCTGGGCAGCGTGCAGCGCGTGCTGAGCCGCGAGGGCGTGCGCTCGCTCCGCTCCGAGTACATGCCCGGCGCGCGCTGGGCCGTGGTCGACTTCGGCGACATCATCCTGCACCTCTTCGAGAAGCAGACGCGCGGGTTCTACTCGCTGGAGCGTCTCTGGGCCGACGCGCCTTCCACGACGCTGCAGGCCGAGGACCACGTGTCCGCGGACGATGGCGAGGCGGAGGACAAGGCGGGCGCGAACGGGGCGACGGGCTTCCATGACGACCTTTAAGCGCGAGATCGCGCGCGTCATCGCCCCCGCCACCGGCCTTCCCGAGGACCAGGTCGAGGCCGCGATCACGCTGCCGCAGCATTCCGACCACGGCGACTTCTCCTTCCCCTGCTTCCCGCTGGCGAAGGCCCTGCGCAAGCCGCCCGCCGCCATCGCGGCGGAGCTGGCGGCGTCGCTGGTGCCGCCGCCCGGCTTCTCGAAGATCGAGGCGCTCTCGGGATACCTCAACTTCTTCGTGGACAAGGCCCACTTCACGGAGCGTGTGGTCACGGAAGTTCTCACGCGCGGCGCGCAGTACGGATCCTCCACGGAGGGTAACGGAAAGTCCGTCGTCATCGACTATTCCTCCCCCAACATGGGCAAGGAACTGGCCTTCCACCACCTGCGCGGCACCATGATCGGCAACAGCCTGTCGCGCGTGTTCGCCCGCCGCGGCCACCCGGTGACCCGCGTGAACCACCTCGGCGACTGGGGAACCTCGTACGGGAAGTTGATCGTGATGTTCGAGCGGGAAGGGCTGGGCAAGGCCGACCTGCCCGGCATCACGCTGGAGCGGTTGAACGCGCTGTACAAGGCCTTCGGCTCCGCGGCTTCGATCGATCCCGGCCTCGAGGACGAGGCGCGCCGCGCCTTCGCGAAGCTGGAAGCCGGCGACGCCTGGTACCACACTTTGTGGGAAGCCTTCCGCGAGGTGACGCTGGTCGAGCTGCGTCGCCTGTACGCCATCCTCAACGTGGACTTCGACTCGTGGGTGGGCGAGGCGTTCTTCGCCGGTCGCCTGGGCCCCGCGCTCGCCTTGCTGGAGAAAAGCGGGCTGCTCGTGCAGAGCCAAGGCGCCGAGGTGGTCGACCTGGAGGCGCACGGCATGCCCCCGGCCCTCATTCGCAAGAGCGACGGCTCGACACTTTACATCACGCGCGACCTCGCAGCTGCGTTGTATCGTCACGAGGAATACGCGTTTGAACGCAGTTTCTACGTGGTGGACAACGGGCAAAGCCTGCACTTCAAGCAGCTCTTCAAGGTGCTGGAACTGCTGGGGTGCGCCTGGCACGAGCGCTGCGAGCATATTCCCTTCGGCTTGGTCCTCCATAAGAATGACGAAGGCGCCTGGGAAAAGGGCAAAACCCGCAGCGGCCAGGCGAGCCTGCTGAAGGACGTGCTCGACGCCGCCCGGGAGAAGATCGAGGCCATCATGGCCGAGAAGAACCCCGATGCCGCGCGCGACCCGGACCTGTCGATGCGGATCGCCGTGGGCGCGCTGGTCTTCAGCGAAATGAAGAACCGGCGGCTGAACGACATCCGCTTCGAGTGGGACCAGGCCCTCAGCTTCGAGGGCGACTCGGGTCCCTACGTCCAGAATGCCCACGTGCGCCTCTGCAGCATCCTGCGCAAGGCCGGTGTCGACCTCAACTCCCTCGAAAACGGGGAGTTGGAGAAAATCCGGTGGGATGTTCTCCGGGAGGAGAATGCTTTCGCCGTGACCGACCTGCTAGCCCAGTTCCCCGAGCGTATCGCGAACACTGCGGCGACACGGGATCCCTGTGTTTTGGCCCAATTCGCGCTATCGCTGGCCGATGCGACCCACCGTTTCCTGCACGCCAACCGCGTGCTGGGCTCGGACGAGCA
Source organism: Fibrobacteria bacterium (assembly GCA_036263275.1). Lineage (GTDB taxonomy): Bacteria > Fibrobacterota > Fibrobacteria > UBA11236 > UBA11236 > UBA11236. The sequence continues at coordinate 4,940 of DATAHJ010000147.1, forward strand.
ACGGGAACGCCTTCTGCTGGCCCGCGCGGCGAAGACGGTCCTCGCCGAGGCGCTCGAGCTGGTCGGCGTACCCGCCATCGAACGCATGTAGCCTCTTCGGGCCACCCCTGCATCGCCCTCTTCCCCGCCATTTCCTTGCATGGCAGGGACTTGCGCGTTCCATCCGTCACGAGACAGGCATAAAAAAAGGAAGCCGGACCGAAGTCCGGCTTCCCCAAAAAAGCCCTTGATTTCAATGAATTGAAACCGAGGAAGAAGATTTACTTCTTCTTCTTGGCGGCTTTCTTCTTGGTCGCCTTCTTGGCGGCCTTCTTGGCAGCTTTCTTCTTGGTGGCCATGTGTGGATCACCTCCCTCCGGATGGGTTCGTTTGGAACGTGCTACGAGAAAAAGTGGGACAGGATGTTTGCGTGGAAGAAACGGGACGGGGAGAAAGAACGCGTGGAGCGCCCGTATTCATTGGTCGAGACGCGGGACGAGTGACGCATGCCTTGCGTGTGCTCGCGCGTTTCGTTTGAGGTGCGAACCTCAACTTTCAACTGTCGTGAATCCAAAAAGGATCTCCTCGATTCGACCGTCTACATACAAATGATAAGGCCCTTGACAGGAATAGTCAATCGAATTCGAAAAAATTTTTTGCGGCGATGAAAAATCATGGGACCGCAAGTTCGCGCTCGATCGCGAGGACGATCGCGCGACGACGTTCCGCGTCATCGATGCGAGCGCCTTCATCGGTGGTGACGTAGAAGGAATCGATCGCCTTGTCGGCCTCGGTGGTGAGCACCGCGCCGTGCACGTCGACGCCCATTTCACTCAGCACCAGCGCGACCTGGAACAACAGGCCGATCTGGTCGCGACATGTGACGTCGAGCACGGTGAAGTCGTCGGATATATCATTTGAAATCAAGACGTTGGGCGTCTCGCCCGTTTCAACGAGCGCGCGCTGGCGAAGCCGCAGGCGCGCGCGCAAGGCGGCAAGCTCCGCACGGCCGAGGCGGAAGCCCGAGGCGAGCGTTTCGAGGAGCCTGGCGCGGAGCGAATCGGCGGTGTACGCGCGCTCGGGATCGGGGATCGCGACCCAGAAGCGATCGACGGCCTTGCCGCCGCCGAGGGTATAGATCTTGGCGGTGAGGATGGAGAGGTCGAAGTGCGCCAGGGCCCCGGCGATGCGGCAAAGCAGGGCTTTTTCGTCCCGGGCCGCCACCGTGATCTCCCAATGCGTGGGCTTGGAGCGCACGTGCACCCCGAAACCGGCCCCTTCGGCTTCACGCAGCAACCTGGCGTGAAGGGCCACTTCCTCGGCGGTGTGCGCCGCGAGATAGTTCTCGCCAAGGGTCTCGGCATAGGCGGCGGCCTCGGCGGGAGGCAGGATGCGTTCCAGCGCGGGCAGGAGCGCCAGCTGCATGTCTCCACCCCGCGACAACGCGGCGGCCTCGCGATACGGCTTCTGGAGCATGTCGAGCGCCCGCTCGTACAGCTTCTGAAGCAGCGTCGCCTTCCAGGCGGACCAGGCGTCGGGGTGCACCGAGGAGGTGTCGCAGTAGGTGAGCACGTAGAGGTTGTGGAGGAAGGCGGGCGTCTCCACCTTGACCAGGAAATCCCGGATGGTCTTGGGATCGTCGAGGT
>DATAHJ010000148.1:0-2837 GCA_036263275.1 Fibrobacteria bacterium
TCCTACATGGCCTACCTGGTTGAGTCGGTCGATAGGAGATACATCCCCCGGGTTCGCGTCGAGCTTTTCTTAAACGAATACATCCATGATCGGCCGTTTCGCGCACTCGCCACGAATTTGAGCGAGACGGGCATCCTGATCCAAAAGCTCCTCGAGCCCTCCTTACCGCTCTCGCGGGTCGTGGGGCTGGAATTCGAGCTTCCGGGGACGGGTGAAGTGCTGTGGGCGAGCGCAGAGCCGCGCTTCGACACCATGGACAACGATTTTCAATTGAGCGGCCTGACCTTCACGGCAATGGCCGGAAAGCACGAGCGCCTGCTGGCCGAATTCGTTCGGCAGAAGGTCGCTCACGGAAGGGTTGGCCGGTTCGGGGGCCGCTGGCGCGAGTCACTCACGCGCCACGCGCCACCCAGATTTTGGGCTCGTTCGTAGTCACGACATTGCCTCGGTCGATCCTCGGTTCGCAATAGGGCGGGCCGAGGGTCGGTTTTTTTCTCGTAACGCCTGCGATCCACGGCGCGGTCGACGGCGTTTCGCTTTCCACGAATTTGATTCGTAAGTGGAGCGGTGCCTTGACTTGCCGCGACCTCCGACGAAGAATTCGCCTTCGCCGAGCTCCCACCCGGGCCGGCAAACGGGGATGAAATGAGCGCTGCCAGGATATGCCCAACCTGCGGAACCGAGGTTCCGGGGGACTTCAGATTCTGCGGTAAGTGCGGTGCGCGCACCGATGGAACGCCACCGCCTATCGCATCGTCGGGGACGGGCGCGAAGACCATGTTCTTCGGATCCAACCAGGTCCCAGGTCGGGCGAAGTTGATTGTCATCAAAGGGGAGGGCGTCGACGGCGTCTCGTACCAGCTCGCCGGAAGCGAGCACGTGGCGGGCCGCCTGGAAGGCGCGATCCTCTTCCCGGATGATCCGCTGATGTCCCCGAGGCACGCGAACTTCGTTTACAAGGACTCCCGGCTGCTGGTCCGCGATGAAGGTTCCGTCAACGGAATCTTTATGCGCATCAAAGCACCAACGCCCATCCCATCGGGCGGCCTGTTCCTGATCGGCGAGCAACTCCTGCAGGTCGAGCCGTCGCCGCCGGAGCTCGGTCCCCAACCTGACGCCGAGGGGACCTATTTTTACGCCAGCCCCAAGCGCCCTTCGAAGTTGAAGTTGGTGCAGCGCCTCCGAGGCGGCGAGATCGGGATGATCTATCGTGCGCGCGGCGACACCATCACCATCGGGCGAGAGGGGAACGACGTGAACTTCCTGGATGATCCGTTCATTTCGGGACGGCACGCGCAGATCTCCATCGCGGCGGATGGCCAGATGACTCTCACCGATTTGGCTTCGAAAAACGGCACGTTCATTCGGCTTGGCGACGAGACTGCCCTTTCCCACGGCGATTATGTGTTCTTGGGGCAGCAACTGTTGCGCGTGGAGATTGCCTGACCTTGCCGTTGCTTGCCTCGTACCCTGAAGGGGGATTCGCGTGATTACGTGTAGCCGCTGCGGGAAGGAAAATCAGGACCACTACAAGTTTTGCCTGGGCTGTGGGAACGAGATCAAGGCGGCTGCCAAGCCGGCGCGTGAACCTGCACCCCTGGAAACTGCTCGCACCATCCTGCCGCCGGAGCGCAGGTCCCAGGCCGGGATGCTCGCGACCGAGCCCACGCCGCTCCCCTCGATCGCGACAGCCAAACCGAAGGGCGGAATTCCTTGGGGCGATTCTCCGAAGATGCCGGCTCCACTGCAGCCGAACGGCGCATTCTCGGGTGCTCCTGCGCTGGAACCAACGCCGGCGCCGGTCGCAATGTCGTCGGGGGGAACTTCCTCGGTGGCGGGCACGTGGGCCGCTCGTCCGACTTCAGGTGTCCCGTCGGTGGCACCCGCGGCCGTTTCACCGTCGGCTCAGCAACCTACGCCTTTTCCTTCACAGGCTGCAGCCTTGACGCCCGGCCCCTCCCCGCGGACCTCCACGGCTGCCTCACCTTCGGCGGTGGTGCCACCGGCTTCCGTGCAGGTCGCGCCCGAAGGAACCACCTGTCCGAATTGCGGCCGCGGCGTTCCGACCGGCTTCGCTTTTTGCGGCGCCTGTGGGACGCGCATCCCGAGCGCGGGAGCGCCGGCCACACAAAGGCCTTCGTTCCAGAGCGTGCCCACCGCCGCTCCCGTTCCTCGAGGACGGATCGTTCTGATCCGTCCTGACGGCTCCGAAGGCGGGTCACACCCGCTCTATGACGGCGAGAATCTAGTGGGTCGCGGCCAGGGGGCGTTGTTCGAGGGGGACCTCTACCTGTCCCCGCGGCACGCCGAGTTTGTCCTCGGGCCGCAGGGGTTGATCGTTCGTGATCTTCGGAGCCTCAATGGGGTGTTCGTCAAAATCACGGGCGAGGAACCGCTGGAATCAGGCGATGTCATCCGCATCGGGCAGGAATTGCTGCGCTTCGAGATCATCGCGCCGCCATCTCCGCTCGAAGACGGGACGGAGGTGGCCGGGACCCCCAATCCGGGCTTCTGGGGACGCCTGTCCGTCGTCGTGGGACGCGACGTCGATGGCTCGGCGTTCCCGCTGTTCGGTGACGCGATCGTGATGGGGCGCGAACGCGGCGATATCCTGTTCCCGGAGGATGGCTACGTATCGGGCACGCACGCGCGCATCTCGTTGCGTAACGGGCGTGTCTATTTGGCTGACGTCGGTTCGTCGAACGGCACGTTCTTGCGCGTTCGCGGCGAACGCGAACTACCAGCGGGCGGTTTCGCGCTGATGGGACAGCAGCTGTTCCGCGCCGAGTATCGGTAGCCGTCGCAGGCGAGAGACAACGCACGCCAGCGGGGCGCCC
>DATAHJ010000149.1:0-4527 GCA_036263275.1 Fibrobacteria bacterium
CTCTTCGAGGCGCACGGCGTGTCGATCGAGCACTGCCCCACGAGCATCGACAGCATGAGCGTGCTGATTTCTTCCGAGGAGATCGGCGACAAGCAGGAGACGCTGCGCGAGGACGCGTTGCGCATCCTGCAGCCTGACAAGCTTGAGGTCGAGGATAATCTCGCTTTGATCGCCGTGGTGGGCGAGGGCATGGCCCGCCAGGTGGGCATGGCGGCGAAGGTGTTCAAGGCCTTGGCCGAGGCGAAGGTGAACGTGCGCATCATCGACCAGGGCGCGTCCGAGCTGAACATCATCGTGGGCGTGGGCAACGCCGACTACGAGAAGGCGATCGGGGCACTGTATACGGAGATGACGAAGAAGTAAGGATCCCTCAAGGGGGTTGTATAATGAACTCCATGACACGCATGCCCGTCGCGTTCGTTCCCCACGGCGGGGGGCCTTGGCCCTTCGTCAAGATCGGCTGGAACGACCAGGCCGAATTCGACTCGCTCCACGGCTACCTGCAATCCGTCGCGCACCTGCCGAAGGTCGCGCCCAAGGCCGTGCTCGTGATCTCGGGCCACTGGGAAGCGCGCGTCCCCACGGTGCAATCGCATCCGAATCCTCCGCTGCTCTTCGACTACTACGGCTTCCCGCCCGAGGCGTATCAAATCACGTGGCCCGCGCCGGGCTCACCCGTGCTCGCCGACCGCGTCCGCGCGGTCCTCGAAGCGGCAGGATTTCAGGCCGCGGAGGATGCCGAACGAGGATACGACCACGGCACGTTCGTCCCCCTGAAAGTCACTTGGCCCGAGCCTGCGTTTCCCATCATCCAGTTGTCGCTGATCGCGGGGCTTTCTCCGGAGGCGCACCTGCGCTTGGGCCAGGCGCTGGCTCCGCTGCGCGACGAGGGCGTGTACATCGTGGGCAGCGGCATGAGCTATCACAACCTGCGCGAGATGTTCGATCGCGAGCGCGCGATTCCGGTGGCGGAGGCGTTCGACGCCTGGCTGCGGGAGGCCGCCACGCTGCCGCCCAAGGATCGGGACGCGGCGCTCGCCCGTTGGGCCGAGGCTCCGGGCGCGCGGCGCGCGCATCCTCGCGAGGAACATTTGATTCCCCTGCTGGTGATCGCCGGGGCCGCGGGAGAAGACCCCCTGCGCCTTGCGTGGAACGGCACCTTCATGGGTGTGCGGATCTCGGCCTTCGAGACCGCCTGACGTTCGACTCACGGGGACAAAAAATCCCCGTGCAAGCGTCTCATTTTGCCCGATCGATCGTGAATTTTCCGAGATTTTAGAAGCTCAAATTGGTCATATTCCATTCAAAAAGATTCGTTTTTTGAATTTTTAGGCCAATTTTAGACGTTCAAGGGGGTATTCCTTGTCGTCGGCGGATTTTCGGTGCCGGTATTGCATTCGCATTTCGAATGCGTTTCGGGAAACGTACCTTTGCCCCGCGAATTCCAAGGTGAATTCCAGACCGTCCAAGACCCGTCGCACCCCCGTCCGAGGGCCCTCATGTTCAACAAGCTGATCCCCACCAACACCAAGTTCTTCGACATGCTCCGCAAGAGCGCCGGCGTGCTCGAGCAGGGCGGCGAAGCCTTCGTCGAGTTCATCGAGCATCCCGAGCGCGCCGCCGAGTGCGCGGCGAAGCTGGAGCGGCTGGAGCATGACGGCGACTCGCTGACCCACGACCTGTTCGTGATGCTCGACAAGAGCTTCATCACCCCGATCGACCGCGAGGATATCCACGAGCTGGCGCAGGCGCTTGACGACGGCCTCGACAAGCTCGAGTCGGTGGCCGAGCGCATGCAGCTCTACGCGCTCACCACCCGCACCGACTCCACGCGCCAGCTGGCCAGCCTCATCCGCCAGCAGACCATCCAGGTGCACGCGGCGCTCTCGCTGATGCCGAGCTTCAAGTACGAGAAGATCATCCCGCACTGCAAGGACATCAGCCGCCTCGAGAGCCAGGCCGACAAGGCCGGGCGCGAGGCCCTCGTGGAGCTGTTCCGGAGCGCGGGCGACCCGCTGCAGGTGATGAAGTGGAAGGACATCTACGACTACCTCGAGGAGGTGTCGGACCAGTGCAAGCACATCGCGGGCATCGTCGAGCGGATCGTGCTGAAGCATGGATAGCGCGATCTGGATCCTGGCGGCGGTGGTCATCATCGCCCTCGTCTTCGACTACATCAACGGCATGCATGATGCCGCCAACGCGATCGCCACGGTGGTGTCCACCCGCGTGCTGTCGCCCCGCCAGGCCATCATCATGGCCGCGGTGCTCAACTTCGCCGGCGCCTTCCTCTCCACCGCCGTGGCCAAGACCATCGGCAAGGGCATCGTCGACCCGGCGCTGATCACCAACGGCATCGTGACCGCCGCCCTCCTCGGCGCCATCGCCTGGAACCTGCTCACGTGGTTCTTCGGCATCCCCAGCTCGTCGTCGCACGCCCTCATCGGCGGCGTGGTGGGCGGCGTCGCCTCCTACCACGGCCTCGGCGTGCTGAACGGCGAAGGGATCATGAAGATCCTGAAGGCCCTCGTGCTCTCGCCGCTGTTCGGCCTCGCCGGCGGCTTCGTGATCATGGTCGCCATCATGTGGATATTCCGCAACGCGCGAGCCGGCGTGGTGAACCGCTCGTTCAAGTACCTGCAGCTGCTCTCCGCGAGCTTCATGGCCATCAGCCACGGGTCGAACGACGCGCAGAAGATCATGGGCGTGATCACCATGGCGCTCTTCGGCATGGGCTACATCTCCGACTTCCACGTTCCGTTCTGGGTGATCTTCGCCTGCGCGAGCGCCATCGCCATCGGCACGGCGACGGGCGGCTGGCGCATCATCAAGACCATGGGCGTGAAGATGATCAAGCTCCAGCCCGTGAACGGCTTCGCGGCCGAGACCGCCGCCTCGGCGGTGATCCTCAGCGCCACGCACTTCGGCGTGCCGGTCTCCACCACGCACGTCATCTCGGGATCCATCCTGGGCGTGGGCACGGCGAAGCGCGCCAGCGCGGTGCGCTGGGGCGTGGCCGGCAACATGCTGGTGGCGTGGGTGCTGACGATTCCGGCCTCGGCGCTGGTGGCCTTCGCCGTCGGCAAGGCTTTCAAGGCGTTCGGCTAATCCCGTGAGGGCGGCGGCTTGCCGCCTACCAGTCCTTGTCCTTCGCCTTGTTCCGGAGCTGCCAAGGCTCCCCGACCGGGTTCCCGAGATACCGGAACAGGTCGGCCTTTAGACGGTCGAAGTATCCCTCGACATAACCCCATTGCAGCACCATGTTGGGGCCGGCAGTCAAGGTGCTGTCGTTGTCGGGCCACTTGATTTCCGAGAACCGCGTCCGGACCTTCCCATCCTTGACGTCGATCATCATGTCGTAACGGAAGGGCCGCTCCTGCCCGAAATCCATGGGCGCGCTCCCCAGGCCCTGGCAGGGGACCGCCTCCTGCGCCGTGTCCAGGTCCCGGCAGCTGACATCCGGCCGGGTGTTCGCCCAGGCGAGCGCCCGCCGATAGAGATCAGCCTGCGGCAGCGAATCAAAGGCGTGAACGGCCTGCAGCGACGCCGCCTGCTTCGTGGTCGCCTTTATGGGTGGAGCAATGACGGCGCATCCAGCGAGGAAAAGCGAAGCCGCAAGGACCCGGAGAGGGGTCGTCAAAATCTTCATGCGGGGAGTCTACGAAAACAACCACCTCTTGACGAGCCGCGTGTAGCGCGGCATGACGACGTAGACCATCAGAATGACGGCGACACCGGTCACCGTCGCCGTCGTCGCTACGCGGTTTCCACCCAGGCCGGCCGCCCTGAGTAACGGGCCGAGCAGGTAAGACAGGCAGAGCGATAGCGGGAAAATGGCCGACCAGGTGACGAGGAATTGCTTCCAGCGCACCGGAACTTTTGCCTGAGCGCCATCCGGCGTGAACCAGAAATCCAACCCGCTGCGGATCAGGAAGTCGTCGTCCGCCGCGAAGATGGGCTTGATCTTCCCGATCCAGTTCGCGCGTTCCGGGGAATCCATCCAGCGCTTCAGGTTCTCGGCGGTGTCGAAGCGGATGATGATCGTGTAGGTCTCGGTCAGGCCTTCGATCGGTTTAACCCAATGCCTGTCGAGATAGCCGGGCATCGCCTCGACGATGGGGGCGATTTCATCGACCCACCGTTCGTAGTCCGCGTGCCGACCCGGCTTGATGCGGTGGGTGATGACGACCGTGGCGCCGGATTGGGGACTCATACTTTATCGCCCTATGCCGCAGCGCATTTGCGCACGGTGTCCCAGGTGCGCGTGGTGATGTCTTTGCCGAAGGTTTTTTCGAGGAGGGCCATGAACACCGGGCCTTTTTTCGGATCGGGAACGTAAGTCGAAAAGGCTTCGGCGCCGATCACGATGTGAAGCGCCGCATTCTCCAGCGTGATCGGCGTTTTCACCTTCGCCTTCGACGTGTCTCGCAGGAAGGTGACGACGCGCTTCGAATCCTTCGGCAGCTTGAGCTTCGCATAAGGATCGGATGCAAGGAGCGCCTTGAGTTCTTCCTGAGGTCTCACGAT
>DATAHJ010000150.1:0-9067 GCA_036263275.1 Fibrobacteria bacterium
CCGATGAAGGAGTCCATTTTCATGAGACTTTTAATTCCCCTGATTTACCCAAAAGTTACCACCATTACCCAATTCGGTGCAAGACTTTTTTGCGAAATTTTCGAAATTTCGCATAATTTGTTTGACAACAATCAGTTAAGCGAATTCGTGAAAAGGAGTTACGAAAAGGACTGCACGCATGAGCAGGTTTTGTGGAAAAACACGCCGAATCATGCGTCCCGCAGGAAATGCGAAACGGAATTAGCTAGGAATCGTTACGGAATTAAAAATTTGAACTGTTCGATGAACGCACGGGTCAATGGCTCGAAGGCCACGCGCGGTGTCAGCCGCGCGGCGGCGTCAACACGGTATGCCGCGCGACGGGGAGCATGCGCGGATGATCGACGTTGTAATGCAGCCCGCGCGATTCCTTGCGGCGGCGCGCGCTGCGCACGATCAGCTCGGCGCATTGCGTGAGGTTGCGCAGCTGGATCAGGTCGGGCTCGATGGAGAACGACCAGTAGTCCGAGCGGATCTGCCGGCTGATCACGCGCAGGAACTCCGCCGCGCGCGCGAGGCGGAAGTCGCTGCGCACGATGCCCACGTAGTGCCACATCGTGGAGCGGATGGTCTCGAGCGAGTGCGCGTAGATCACCGTCTCGGGCGCGCGGCGCAGGCGGAAGCTGTTCCACGCGCGGAAGCGCGCGGGCGACGGGCGCGCGGGCGCGGTGGCGAGGATGCGCGCCAGCGCGCGCTCCGAGAAGACCACGCCCTCGAGCAGCGAGTTGCTCGCGAGGCGATTGGCGCCGTGCACGCCGGTGCACGCCGTCTCCCCCACCGCATAAAGGTTCGCCAGCGTGGCGGCCGAATGGCCGTCCACCTTCACGCCGCCGCACATGAAGTGCGCGGCGGGAACCACCGGAATCCATTGCCGCGCCATGTCGATGCCGTTCTCGAGGCAGTGGCGGTGGATGTTCGGGAAATGCCGGTGCAATTCTTCCGGCGTGCCCGCGCCCGTCATGTCGAGGTACACGCAAGGCTCGCCGGTGCGCTTCATCTCCGCGTCGATGGCGCGGGCCACGATGTCGCGCGGAGCGAGCGACTTCAGCGGGTGGACATGCTCCATGAACGGCTCGCCCGCCTTGTTCCGCAAAATGCCGCCGTGCCCGCGCAGCGCCTCGGAGATCAGGTAGATCGGCTTGCCGGGATTGTAGAAGGCGGTGGGATGGAATTGCATGAACTCCATGTCCTCCACCGCCGCGCCCGCGCGGTAGGCCATGGCGATGCCGTCGCCGGTGGAGACGGAATCGTTGGTGGTATGGGCGTATACCTGCCCCACGCCTCCCGTGCAGAGCACGATCGCGGCGCCCAGCAGCGTCTCCACGCGATTGGTGGTCGTGTCGAGCGCGTAGACGCCGTACACGGCGCGAGGCCCCTTCTCGCGCTGCCCCTTCTGGAGATGACGCGCGGTGACGAGGTCGATCGCCATCATGTTCTCGAGCACGGTGACGTTGGGCTCGAGGTGGATCGCTTCGATCAGCGCGCGCTGGATCTCGCGGCCCGTGCCGTCGGCGGCGTGCACGATGCGCGAGCGGCTGTGCCCGCCCTCGCGCGCGAGGTCGAACGGCGTCCCGCGTCCGCCTTCCCGCGTGAAGCGCGCGCCCCATTCCACCAAGCGGCGCACGGCCTCGGGTCCCTGCGACACGAGGATCTCCACGCGGTCGCGGCGGCACAGGCCGGCGCCGGCCGCAAGGGTATCCTCCAGATGACGCTCCATCGAGTCGGCCGGATCGAGCACCGAGGCGATGCCGCCCTGGGCGAGGTGCGTGGAGCCCGCCCAGCTCAGCTTCTTGGTGACGACGAGCACCTTTCCGTGGCGCGCGGCGCGCAAGGCGAACGAAAGGCCCGCGATGCCGGAACCGACCACGACGAAATCGTATGCGGGCATGGGAGAGGAAGGTAGAAAGGGAGGGAGGCGGTTCTTTGCGGGCGAAGCTTCGTCGTTGGGAGTTGGTGGTTGGTGGTTGGTGGCGAGACACAGGGTTCGGCTACCAACCACCAACGACGAAGAAGGGTCGCCAAAGAGTTTCCTCCGCCAACGCCAACGGAAAACCCGCGAAGAAACCCGCCCCTCCCCGATTTTTCCTTGTTCAAAACCCCGCCCGGATGGTACTTTTACCCATTCTGTCCCCCCGGGTTCCCGGGGGGCGGTTTCCGGAGCGCGCCATGAGCATGATGTGGGTGAAAAAGCAGTCGAAGTGGGTCATCGTCGCCGCGGCGGCGCTGATCGGCGGTAGCCTGATCCTGATGGATCTTCCCTCCGCCAAGGGCATGTCGAGCCGGCAGGCCGTGGGCGAAGTGGACGGCGTGGAAATTCCCATCGCCGGCTTCCAGCAGCAGCTGCAGGGCTACATGCGTTCCGAGGAGGCCCGCACCGGGCACTCCCCCGACGGCGCCCGCGCCGCCGAGATGCGCGACGAGCTCTTCCTGAACAACGTCCAGGCGGTCCTCTTGGGCAAGCTGGTCAAGACCTACGCGCTGCGGGCCTCGATCGACGAGATGCACGACTGGCTGTTCCGCAACCCCTCCGACGTCGCGTACTCCATCATGCAGTACGAGGGCGTCGAGGCCGTGCCGTCCTTCCTCGCCGACTCGGCGCGCTTCAGCCCGCAGGCCTATCAGGCCTGGCTCGCGCAGGACACGGTGTACGACCGTCCCGGAATGCGCATGCTCGAGGAGCGCATGAAGGCCAACACCATCCCCCAGTACCAGCTCCAGCAGATCTTCTTCTCGCAGACGCACCTCACGGACCTCGAGGCCGCCTTCCTGATCGAGACCCGTCAGGACACCGCCTCGCTGCGCTACTATCAAGTCTCCGCCGACTCCTTCCCCGCCCCGGCGCAGGCTCCGACGGAGGAGGCCCTCAAGGCCCACTTCGAGGCCAACCCCGACAGCTTCTGGTCCGCCGACGAGGGCGCGCGCCTCGCCTACGTGCGCCTCCCGCTCGTCCCCTCGGCCTCCGACAGCGCGCTGATGCGCGACTTCGCCGGCGAGCTGCACGACCGCGCGCAAGGCGGCGAGAGCTTCGACGACCTGGCCAAGAGCTACTCCAACGATTCCGCCAGCGCCGCGCTGGGCGGCCACCTCTTGCCCGCCGCCGCCGGCGAATGGGATCCGGCCTTCGCGGCCGCGGCGTTCTCGCTCGCCCCCGGCCAGATTTCGGCACCCGTCCTGACGTCCAAGGGCTGGCACCTCATCAAGCTGAATTCCAAGACCCGCGTGGGCGGCGTGGAAAAGGCCGACGTCAGCCACATCCTGCTGACGATCTCCGCCGGCACCGAGACCTCCGACAGCGTGCTGGCCGTGGCCAACGCGCTCAAGGACAAGGCCGAGGACAAGGGCCTCGCCGCCGCCGCGGAAGGCGCCGGCCTCAAGGTCCAGCATTCGCCCGTCTTCGACAAGGGCAAGCGCGCCCCGCTGGGCCGCTACGTCCAGGGCCTGACGTCCTTCGCCTTCGCGCGCGCCCAGCGCAAGGAAAAGGTCTCCGACCCGATCCAGAACGACGACGCCGTCTACGTGCTCGAGCGCGAGGCGACCTATCCCGCCGGCCGCGACTTCGACCGTTCGCGCGACGCGGTGGCCCTCGACTACGCCCGCGCCCAGGCCCTGAAGGCCGCGCGCGCCGAGGCCGAGCGCATCCGCCCCGAGGTCACGGCGGCCGCGAATCCTCCCGCCACCGTCGGCAAGGCCGTGCTGGCCTCCGCCGGCCCCATCACAGCCGACGGCTTCGCCCCCGGCTTCGGCTTCGGCGGCGCCGCGCTGTTCCAAGCCATGCGCCAGAAGACCGGCGAATGGGGACCCGTCATCCCGACCTCGCAGGGCGCGGTGATCGCGCAGGTCACCCAGGCCTCTCCCCTGGCCGCCGCGGAGAAAGCCCGCATCGTGCAGGGCTCGCGCCGCGAGAACGACGCCTACGGCGCGATCGGCCTTTACCAGAAGTGGATGGGAAGCCTGCCCAAGTCCGCGCACGTCAAGAACTATCTCGACGAATTGTACCGCGAGTAAAGGGGGGGCGCGACGCACGGGTTTTTCCGAATCGAAAAACCCTTGTTCGACGAAGAATACCCCCTGTATTCCCCCTTCGCTCTTACTACATTTCCCGACCCTTGGAGCCTTCGTCTAGTGGTTAGGACACCGCCCTCTCACGGCGGGAGCAGGGGTTCAACTCCCCTAGGCTCTACCAAGCTTCCCCTCCTTTTCTGAAATCGGCAATTCAGGGCGAAAAACGGCCCTGAATCGCCTCCAGTGGCCTATATTAAGGGTGCCGCAGGCATTTTTCTCCCTTTTGACAGGCGGCTTGTCGGGAAGCTTCCATGGAAAACCTCCTTGCGATGATTTTGGCCGGTGGGCAGGGCTCCCGGCTGCAACCCCTCACGCAGGACCGCGCCAAGCCTGCGGTGCACTTCGCCGGCAAGTACCGCGTCATCGACTTCGTGCTCAACAACTTCGTGAACTCCGGATGCCATCGCATCAAGGTGCTCACGCAGTTCAAGTCCGACTCGCTCAACCGCCACGTGGCCACGGCCTGGCAGCTCAATCGCAACCTCGACCAGTACGTCGACCTCGTGCCCGCGCAGATGCGCATGGGCGCGAACTGGTACACGGGCACCGCCGACGCCATCTACCAGAACGTGAACCTGATCCGCGACGTGCGCCCCGAGCACGTGGCCGTCTTCGGCGGCGACCACATCTACAAGATGGACGTCAAGCAGATGCTGGAGTACCACAAGCGCAAGAGCGCGGTGGCCACCATCTCCGCCATTCCCGTGCCCATCGCCGAGGCCTCGTCCTTCGGCGTGGTGCAGGTGGACGAGGAAGGGCGCATGATCGGCTTCGAGGAGAAGCCCGCGAACCCGCGCGAGATGCCGGGGCGCCCCGGATGGGCCCTGGCCTCGATGGGCAACTACATCTTCAACAGCAAGTTCCTGGTGCGCGAGCTGCTCTCCGACAGCCAGCTCGACCATTCGCAGCACGACTTCGGCCGCGACATCCTGCCGTCCATCTACAACCATCACCCGGTGTACGTGTACGACTTCATGACCAACCAAGTGCGCGGCGAGACCGAGGAGGCGCGCGGCTACTGGCGCGACATCGGGACGCTGGAGGCCTTCTACGACGCGAACATGGACGTGTGCTCCGTGAGCCCGGCCTTCAACCTGTACAACGGCAAGTGGCCCCTGCGCACGGTGAACTGGAACCTGCCGCCCGCGAAGTTCGTGTTCGGCAAGGGCGACACCGACCGCCGCCGCGGCATCGCCGAGGACGCGGTGATCTCGGAGGGCTGCATCCTCTCGGGCGGCCGCGCGGCCCGCTCGGTGCTCTCGCCGGGCTGCACCATCCACAGCCACGCCCGCGTGGCCGACAGCATCCTTTTCCCCGACGTCAACGTGGCCCGCGGCGCGACCGTGCAGCGCGCCATCATCGAGAAGGGCGTGCGCATCCCGCCCGGCTTCCAGATCGGCGTCGACCTCGACGAGGACCGCAAGCGCTTCCACGTGACGGACACCGGCATCGTCGTGGTGGCGAAGGACACCGTGATCGAGGCCTGATCACCGTCCGCCGTTTATTTTTTATCGCAAACATCTTCCCCGGAATCCCCCACATGTCCCTCACCCCGACCATCTTTCGTGAATACGACATCCGCGGCCTCGTTCCCTCGGAGCTGAACCCCGCGACCGTCGCGCTCATCGGCAAGGCCTTCGGCACGCACCTGCGCGCCCTGAACCTCAAGACGATCTCCGTGGGCGGCGACGTGCGCACCCACACGCGCGAGCTGATGGATTCCTTCATCGCGGCGGTGAATTCCACCGGCATCGACGTGATCGACATCGGGCTCGTCACTTCGCCCTTGTGCTACTTCTCGGCCTTCCACCTGCCGGTGGACGGCCTGGCGATGATCACCGCCAGCCACAATCCCAAGCAGTACAACGGCGTGAAGCTGGGCGTGGGCAAGACCACGATGTTCGGGGCGGAGATCACGCACATCCGCGACATCGCGATGAAGGGCGAATTCGCCACGGGCGCGGGCAAGACGACCCATCAGGACATCACGGAGGACTACATCGCCTACCTGGCGACGAAGTTCAAGTTCTCGCGCAAGATCCGCATGGTGCTCGACCCGGCCAACGCCACGGGCGCGCTGTTCGGCAAGCGCGTCTTCGAGCGTCTCGGCGCCGAGGTGGTGAGCATCTATGACACGGTGGACGGAAACTTCCCCAACCACCATCCCGACCCGACGGTCGCCGAGAACGTCGTCGATCTCTCGAAGAAGGTCGTGGAGCTGGGCTTTGAAGTGGGCATCGGCCTCGACGGCGACTCCGACCGCGTGGGCGTGATCGACGAGAAGGGCAACCTGATCCCGGGCGACCTTTTGACCCTGATCTTCGCCAAGGACATCCTCAAGGACAAGCCCGGCTCGAAGATCATCTATGAAGTGAAGTCGTCGCAGGCGCTGGAAGAGGAGATCGCGAAGGCGGGCGGAAAGCCCATCCTGTGGAAGGTGGGGCATTCGCTTCTGAAGAAGAAGATGGCGGAGGAGGGCGCCCCGCTGGCGGGCGAAGTCTCGGGCCACATCTTCTTCGCGGACCGCTGGTTCGGATTCGACGACGCGATCTACGGGGCCCTGCGCTTCCTGGAGATCCTCGACAAGACCGGCAAGAAGCCCTCGGAGCTCTACGCCGATTTCCCGAAGTTCTACAACACTCCCGAGATCCGCTGCGGCTGCGACGACGACGCGGAGAAGTTCCGCATCGCGAAGGAAGCCGCGGACTACTTCAAGGCGAAGTACCCGGTGATCGACATCGACGGCGTGCGCATCCAGTTCGGCGACGGCTGGGGCCTCGTGCGCGCCTCCAACACCCAGCCCTCGCTGGTGACCCGCTTCGAGGCGAAGACGCCCGAGCGGCTGCAGGAGATCAAGGACGAGGTGCTCGGGAAGCTGCAAAGCCTGGGGCACATCGTGGTGGGGATGAGCCACTGAGGTGAGCCTCGGACGCCTGAAAGACCGGCTTCGCGGCGAGAACGCCTCCGGGTTGGCGCTCGCCCTCTTCGCCTTCGCCGTGTACGCGTACACGGCGATGCCCTCCATCCCTTCCGAGGACTCGGGAGAGATCGCGACCTCGCTGTACGTCCTGGGCATCGTGCATCCCACGGGCTATCCGCTGTTCACCCTGCTGGGCCACGCCTGGATCGACCTGCCTGCCTTCCTCCTGGGCGGCAGCCGGGTGATCGTGCGCCTGAACCTGCTGATGGCTGTGCTGTGCGCCGCGGCGACGTTCCTGTCCTACCGTCTCTTCCTCACGTTCTTGCGCGAGGCTTTTCCCGCGCGTGAAGCCCGTCGCCGGGACGATTCTCCTCCTTCCTTGACCTGGGCCTGTCGTCTCGCCGCGGCGGGCGGCGCGCTCGCCCTGGCTTTTTCGCGCGAGGTCTGGACCAACGCGGGATCGCTGGAAGTGTACGCGCTCCATATTTTCTTCCTGCCGCTCGTCACCTGGCTTTTCCTGAAGGCGATGCCGCGCGCCGCCACCCCCTCTCCTCTTTCCGACTTCGCGAACCGGGACAGGATCTTTACGCTGTTCGCCTACGTCCTCGGCCTGTCGTTCTCGAACCACATGATGACGGTGCTGCTGGCGCCGGGGTTTCTCTTCTTTTTCTTCTCCCTGCACGGCTTCGGGGAGCGCGGGTGGATGCGCATCCTGCGCGCGGTCCCGCCCTTCGTGCTGGGGCTGTCGCCTTACCTCTATCTTCCCCTGCGCGCCGCGGCCAAGCCGATCACGAACTGGGGCGATCCGGAGACGTGGCACAACCTCGAGGAGCACGTGTCCGCCGCGCAGTACCGCTTCAAGATGTTCTCCAACTGGGAGGGCGCGCAGGCCAAGACGCTGGGCTTCTTCCGCGACCTTCCCTCGGACTTCGGCTATATCCCTTTCATCCTCGCGGTCATCGGCCTCGCGGCCCTCGCGTGGCGCGCGCGCCGGCTGTTCGTCTTCTCGCTGCTGCTCTTCGTGGTGGGCTTCGTGTACGAGGCGAACTACGATTTTCCCGACTTGAATTTCCGCCTGAACGCCCACTTCACCACGGGACTCTGGGCCGCGGTGGGCATCTTCGTCCTGGCGCGCTTCACGGCCGGGCGATTGAAAGGTTTGGGGATTTCGGCGGCGCGTTGGGCGGCCGTTCTTGCAGTGCTGGCCGGGGCGGCCTCGCTGTCGGCGAACTTTCCCGAGCTGGACCGGCATGACGAGTACGCGGTGGAGGACTATACCCGCAACGTGCTGGCGTCCACCGAACCGGGCGCGTTGCTTCTGACCAATGAGGAATGGACGCTGCTCTTCCCCGCGATGTACCTGCAGCGCGTGGAGAATTTCCGGCCCGACGTGGCCATCCTTCACCCGGGCGCGGTGCTGATGAGCTGGAATCAGGAGTACATCCGCCGCACGACACCCGGCATCTTCGGGGCGGCGCCCGACGAAGCCCAGGCGCTTTTCGGACTGTCGAAGTCGGTGAATGAGGGGGGAAACGCCGGCGACGTGGCCTCGCGGCGGGGAACGTGGTCGCAAGTGGCGCACGGGTTGGTGCGGGGCAACTTGCTCGCGCGACCGGTGCATTCGAGCTTCATCCTTTTCTTCAACGAGAACGATTTCGGGAACCTTGCCAAGGATTATCCGGCCCTGCCGGAGGGGATGACCTTCCGCTTGTTTCCGGATTCATTCCCGACTTGGCCGATGCCGGAGCGATATCCCGTTTATCATCCGATCCGGGCCGAGAGCGAGATGGGGACTTCGCTACGGGGGTTCTACCCCGATGTGTACTACAATCGCGGGGTTTACGAGGTGGGGTTCTTGAAGGATACGGCGGCGGCGATCCGGTCGTTCATGAAGGCGCAGGAGCTGCAGCCCGGGCACGCGATGTCGAAGGATTGGCTGGTCAAGCTGGGGGTGTGGAGGTAAAACACCTCTTTTCATCCTGACTTTTTATCCCCTCCCATTTTTACCCCGGATTAATTATTATTATCCGGGTAAAATAAAATATG
>DATAHJ010000151.1:0-8623 GCA_036263275.1 Fibrobacteria bacterium
ATCTCCGCGTACAGCGCGCCGATCGCCTTCTCGTAATCCGCGTTGCCCACGCCCACGATGATGTTCAGCTCCGACGCCCCCTGGTCGATGATGCGCACGTTCACCTTCGCCTCGGCCAGGGCCTTGAACACCTTCGCCGCCATGCCCACCTGGCGGGCCATGCCCTCGCCCACCACCGCGATGAGGGCGAGGCCGTCCTCCACCTCCAGCTTGTCCGGCTGCAGGATGCGCAGCGCGTCCTCGCGCAGCGTCTCGGCGCGGTCGCCGATCTCCTCCGAGGAGATCAGCACGCTCATGCTGTCGATGCTCGTGGGGCAGTGCTCGATCGACACGCCGTGCGCCTCGAAGAGCCCGAGGAAGCGGCGCGCGAAGCCCACTTCCTTGTTCATCATCGTCTTCTCGACGGTGAACAGCGAGAAGTTCTTCTTGCCCGCCACGCCCGCGATGTCGTACTGCGTCACCTCGGGCAGCTTCGCCACGATCATCGTGCCCGCGTCGTCGGGCTTGTTGGTGTTGCGGATGTTGATGGGGATGCCGGCCTCGCGCACGGGCGCGATGGCCTCGTCGTGGAACACGCTCGCGCCCATGTACGACAGCTCGCGGATCTCGCGGTAGCTGACGAGGTCGAGCGCGTGCGCGTCCTTCACGATGCGCGGATCGGCCATGAGCAAGCCCGACACGTCGGTCCAGTTCTCATACAACTCGGCCTTGGCGGCGCGCGCGGCGATCGCGCCCGAGATATCGGAGCCGCCGCGCGAGAAGGTCTTGACCTTGCCGTTCGCGTCCGCGCCGTAGAATCCGGGGATCACATAGCGCTTCGATGCGTCCTTGAGCCGCGCTCCCAGCGCCTCGTAGCTGCGCGGGTCGAGGCGGCCCGCCTTGTCGAAGAACACGCACTCGGCGGGCTCGATGAACTCGGCGTTCAGGAAGGCGGCCATCAGCTTGCCCGAGAAGTATTCGCCGCGCGAGGCGATGAAATCCTTGGTCGCGCCGTCCGTGATCTGCTTGTGGAAGGTCTCCATCTCCGCGCCCATTCCGGCGTTGAGACCGAGATCCTTCTCGATCTCGAGGAAGCGGTCGCGGATGAGCGAGAACGCCTCGTCGAAGGGGATGTTCTTCTGCGCCGCGTGGTGGCACTGGTAGAGCAGGTCGGTCAGCTTGGCCTCGCCGGCGTGGCGCTTGCCCGGCGCCGACACGACGATCACGCTGCGGCGCGGATCCTTCTCGAGGATGGCGCGGATCTTCAGGAACTGCTTGGAGTCGGCGACGCTGGAGCCCCCGAACTTGCTGGCGATGCGTGACATGGTCGGGAAAGGATAAAAATCGGGGACTAGGCTCGGTACGTTTCGAAAAACCGCCGCGCGAACCTGTCGACGTCGGAGGCCGGCAGTTGGTTGATGCCCGCCGCCAGCGCGCGGCCGCCGCCGGAAGGGAATTCCGACGCGAGCGTGGAGGCGGCAGCCGCGTCCTTGCGTCCGCGCGGCGCGCGGATCGAGACCTGGAACGAACCGTCGCGCAGCGGATGCAGCGCGGCGATCGCGCGGCCCGGGTCGGCCAGGGCCGCGCGGTTGGCGAAGGTGGAGCCGAGGCGCCGCGCCCACGCGGCGTCGGGAAGCCGGTACAACGCGGCACCGGACAGCTCTTCGTCCGCGACGAGGCCCCCCATGCTGTGTTGGTCGTCACGAAATTGATCACGAAGCGGGCCGATCAATCCCGATTCCCGGATGAACTTGTCCGCCTGCGTGAACGGCGCCATGCGCTCGGCCACCTCGAGCGGCTGGAAGAGCACGTCGCTTTCGTCCTCGCCGTACGCGTTGTAGTTGACGAGTTCGCCGGCCTCGCAGATCTCGCGCACTTCGAGCGGGTGCAAGCCGAGTGGCTTCAGCAAGGCTTCCGCCGCCTCGGGAATGTTGTCGCCGTAGGCGGCCATGGCCGCCCAGCGCGGATCGGCGCCCGGGTAATCGGCATGCGTGAGCAGCGCCGTGCAGGTGCCGCGCGCGGTGACGATGCGATGCGCAAAGCGCCCGGAGAGGCTTAAGGCGGGAGGAATTTCGCCCGGTTCGTGATGGTCGTGCCAACGAACGGTGGTGGCGGGGTTTTCGAGCAGCCGGAGCAGGTCGCTGAGATTGTCCCGCAGGTTGATGTCGAAAACGTGCAAATCGAGGGGTTCGGAGGTCCCGGACGCGGGCAAACGGGCTAGTAGTTTCAGGTCGCGCTTGAGCCCGGTAATGCGATTCGCGGGCATGATTCCGGAGATTTTCACCAGGTGTTGGCTGATGATACCATCGGCGTCGCCGTTGAAGGCGAAGGTGACAATCGGTTGGGGTGAGGACATGCCGTTTTGTAAGTTTTTGCGGCTCCGCCGCCGGCGGGCGCGCGACGGATGGGGCCTTGCGGGGCCTTTTTCCGCCGCCTTCCAACGATATTAAATCGCGCTCTCCCGACGGCCGTCCTCTCGCCCGCGGGAGCCAAAGGGTTTTCATGGCTTTCAATTCCAATCTTCCGATCGCGCTCGGCTTCATCGGCGGCATCGTCGCGCTCCTGTACGCCGTCTGGAAATCGCGCTGGATCCTCGCGCTCGAAGTGCCCGACGAAAAGCTCCGCCGCATCGGCGGTTACGTCGCCAAGGGCGCGATGGCCTTCCTCGTGCGCGAGTACAAGGTCCTGCTTCCCTTCGCGCTCGCCGCGGCGATCCTCCTCTTCTTCGGCAGCCACAGCTTCCTCAAGTGGGAAGCGGTCACGTTCCTCGTGGGCGCCACCTGCTCCGCGCTCGCGGGCTACTTCGGCATGAAGGTCGCCACGCAGGCCAACTTCCGCACCACCTGGGCCGCGCGCTCGGGCCTCGGTCAGGCGCTCCGCGTGTCCTTCGCCGGCGGCTCGGTGATGGGCATGAGCGTAATGGGCCTCGCGCTCGTCGGCATCTCCACCATCATGTACGCGACGTTGCACTCCTTCGGCCGCGAGGTCGACCAGGTGAAGGCGCTTTCGCTGCCCATCCTCTCGGGCTTCGCGCTGGGCGCCTCGTGCATCGCGCTCTTCGCGCGCGTGGGCGGCGGCATCTACACCAAGGCCGCCGACGTGGGCGCGGACCTCGTGGGCAAGGTGGAAGCGGGCATCCCCGAGGATGATCCGCGCAACCCCGCGACCATCGCCGACAACGTGGGCGACAACGTGGGCGACGTGGCCGGCATGGGCGCGGACTTGTACGAATCGTTCGTGGCCACGGTGCTGGGCTGCATGATCCTCGGCCTCGCCGTGGCGGCGCCCGCCGAGCTCAAGATCAAGCTCTGCATGCTCCCGCTCGCGCTGGGCGCGGGCGGCGTGATCGCCTGCATCATCGGCATGAGCCTGGTGCGCGTGAAGGAAGGCGGCTCGCCGCAGGCCGCGCTCAACAAGGGCACCTTCGTCGCCGCGGGCCTCGCGGCGCTCTTCAGCCTCCCCATCTTCCACTACACGCTGGACGGCATGACCTTCGGCGAGGGCTTCGGCGCCTTCAACCTGTTCTGGTCCACCGTCATCGGCGTCGTGGGCGGCACGATCATCGGCCTGCTCACCGAGTACTACACCGGCACGGGCCGCAAGCCCGTGAACACCATCGTGAAGGCCTCCGAGACCGGCCCCGCCACGAACATCATCACCGGCATGAGCGTGGGCATGGTCTCCACGGCGCTGCCGGTCGCGGTGATGGCCCTCACGGTTCTGCTCGGTTACTGGCAGGCCGGCCTCTACGGCGTGGCCGTGGCCACGCTGGGCATGCAGCTCTTCCTCGGCATCCAGCTCGCGGTGGACGCCTTCGGCCCCATCGCCGACAACGCCGGCGGCCTCGCGGAAATGTCGGAGCAGCCTTCCAACGTGCGTGCCAGCACCGACAAGCTCGACGCGGTGGGCAACACCACGGCGGCCATCGGCAAGGGCTTCGCGACCGCCTCCGCGGCGCTCACCTCCGTCGTGCTCTTCTCGGCCTTCAAGGAAGAGACCGGCGTGTCGAGCATCGAGATCACCGACCCGAAGGTGCTCATCGGCCTCCTGATCGGCGGCATGGTGCCTTACCTCTTCTCGTCCATGTGCATGGGCGCGGTGGGCCGCGCGGCCTTCAAGATGGTGGAGGAGGTTCGCCGCCAGTTCCGTTCCATTCCCGGCATCCTCGAGGGCAAGACCGAGCCCGACTACGGTCGCTGCGTCGACATCTCGACGCGCGCCGCGCTCCGCGAGATGATCCTGCCCGGCGTGCTCGCCGTGCTCTCTCCCGTGGTGGTCGGCTTCCTGGGCGGCGTGCCCATGCTCACGGGCTTCCTCGTGGGCGTGACGGTGTCGGGCGTGGCGCTCGCCATCTTCATGTCGAACACGGGCGGCGCGTGGGACAACGCGAAGAAGACCATCGAGGGCGGCGTGTCCGGCGGCAAGGGCTCCGACGCGCACAAGGCCTCGGTCGTGGGCGACACGGTGGGCGATCCGTTCAAGGACACGGCCGGCCCGTCGCTCAACATCCTGATCAAGCTGATGGGCGTGATGTCCGTGGTCATCGCGCCGATGCTCAAGCGCTACTGGGGGTACTAAGATGTCCGTGACCTACGCCAAGCACCTGTACCAGATCCTGTATCCCAACCAGGGGCTGATCGCCTCGCAGCTGGGCCCGCAGGACTTCGCCCGCCATTACCTCGTCGGCTCGGTGCGACACTACCAGGGCAAGCTGATCTTCGCCGAGATCGATCCCGACTTCCGCAACCCGTACTTCGCCATCGACGAGGCGCTCGCGGCCACCAAGCCGCACGCGGACGGCAGCCCCAAGCGCACCAAGTTCATCAGCTCCTACCGCGTGCTGGAGCACATGGACTTCGACGCCATCCTCAAGCTCTACCTCGCCGATTCCGAGGCGCACGTGCTCGAGCTCTCGCCGGGCGTGTACGACAAGACGCACCAGCCCGGCTTCCTGCGCACCTACGCCGAGATCGCGCCGCTCTCCATGCTCGTGCTCTCGCCGCTCTCGATGCCCGACTTCGGCGCGTCGATCACCGCGCCGGGCAACTCGAAGGGCGCGCCCAAGCTCTTCTACACGCAGATCGACCTGACGGTGGACGACTTCCTCAAGAGCTTCGAGGAGAACCCGTTCGCGCCGGCGCCGTTCCCCTTCCTGCACCCCTCCAAGCTGCGCGACGCCATCCTCGACATGCAGGCCATGCCCGACAAGAAGGCCAAGGGCCTGTCGCTGTTCGCGCCCATCGACCAGATCTCCTTCAAGAAGATCCGTCACGGGTTCATGTTCGCGTCGCCCTACCGCTACCGCTTCTTCCCGATGCCCTCGCAGCAGGAGATCGAGGAGAAGAACTTCAAGTTCTGGCAGGGGATGTAAGCGGGGGTTTTCTCCGTCGACAAACCTTCGACGTTATCCTTCGGGGCTCGTCCTTTCGGAGAGCGGAGCCAGGAAAAAGGCAGGAGAAATCCTGTCTTTTTTCATTTTTCGGCCATTTTGACCCCCGCGGCGCGCTTTAAGCCGCCTGTCGTCTTCCTATCTTTACCCTCCCCGCGAAGGTGGCGAAACTGGTAGACGCGCCAGATTTAGGATCTGGTACCGTAAGGTGTGTGGGTTCAAGTCCCTCCCTTCGCACCAAGCCTCCCCGCGAAGACCTTACCCAGTCCGGTCGCGAACCGGCATCGACAACGAAAGGCTCCCCCGTGAAAGTCAGCATGACCCAGGCCAGCGCCACCGAACGCGTCCTCGACCTCGAGATCCCCCGCGAGCGCCTCGACAAGGTTTTCCAGGACAAGATCAAGAAGTACGGAAAGACGATCAAGGTGAACGGCTTCCGCCCGGGCGCCGTGCCGAAGGCCGTGATCGAGGCGAAGTTTCGCGAGCCCATCGCCGCCGAGGCCCTCGAGACGCTGGTGGACGACGCCGTGCGCGAGGCCTGCAAGGAGCAGGGCATTGATCCCGTGGGCCCGGGCCGCGTCGAGAAGCTGGAGAACGAGGACGGCAAGCCGATCAAGTTCCAGGCCGTGATGGAAGTCGACCCGGTCGTCGAGCTGAAGAATTACAAGTACGAGATTCCGGTGAAGGCCGCGCCCGTCGACGAGGCGGCCGTGGACGCGCAGCTCGACGGCATCCGCCGCCAGATCGCGAAGGAAGCCCCGGTCGACCGCGCCGCCGCCACCGGCGACGTCGTCACCGCGCGCTACACGCGCATCGAGGTGGCCGGCTCCGAGCAGCCGCTGCCGCAGTATCCCACCTTCCGCGTCGAGATCGGCAAGGGCTCCGTGCCCGAGCTCGACAAGGCGCTCCTCGGCGTGAAGCCGGGCGACCACAAGGACGTGGCCTTCACGTTCCCCGCCGACTATGCGAATCCGGAGCTGGCCGGCAAGCCTTCCGCCTACGGCCTCGCCATCGAGCAGGTGCTGAGCGTGGAGCTGCCCCCGCTCGACGACGACTTCGCGAAGCTCATGGGCTACGAGACGGTCGCCGACGCGCGCGCCAAGATGAAGGAGCGCCTGCAGGAGTCGTCGGTGCGCGCGGCGCGCGAGGCGGCATGGAACGAGGCCATCGAGCGCCTGGTGAAGGAGCACCCGCTCGAGGTGCCCAAGGCGCGCGTGCGCAACTACGTGGACAACCGCCTCAAGGAGATGGGCCACGTGCACGACCACGACGACCACGGCCACGACCACTCCGACATCGAGGCGGAGGCCGTGAACCAGATCCGCCGCTGGCGCTTGATCGAGGCGATCGCGACGAAGGAAAACGTCAAGCCCGACCAGGAGGCGGTGGACGCGCGCGTGCGCGAGCTCGCGGCCCGTTACGGCACCGACTTCGAGGGCCTGAAGGCGAGCCTCCGCAAGAGCGGCCGCATCCTCGACATTCGTGAAGAGGTGAAGGCGGAAAAGACGCTGGACCTGGTGATAGGGTACAAGGGGTAACGGGGGAAGGTCCTTCGACGGCGAAGCTTTGAAGTTGTCGCAGTTCTGCGATGTCAATGCTTCGTCGTTGTCGCCGTCCTTCGGGAACGATTCTTCGCCGTTGTCGGTTGTCTCTAATGCCGAACAGTTGGGCGACCTCTTTCCTTACATGTTGAAAAGCGATACATCGGTTCAAAATGCAACGGAATCTGTGGTTTTTCCGACAACTGACAACCGACAACGGACAACTTGGTTGCCCCGCGCAGCTACCAACCCCCCGTCATTTCGCGTATAATTCTGTCGTAACCCCCGAGGCCAAATTCCAATGATCGTCCCTACCGTCATCGAAACCACCGGCCGCTCCGAGCGCGTCTACGACATCTACTCGCGCCTCCTCAAGGAGCGCATCATCTTCCTGGGCACCGAGATCAACGACGTGGTGGCCAACACCGTCGTCGCCCAGATCCTGTTCCTCGAGTACGAGGATCCGGACAAGGACATCCTCATCTACATCAACAGCCCCGGCGGCTCGGTGACCTCGGGCCTCGCGATCTACGACGTGATGAAGTACGTGAAGCCCGACGTGCAGACCATCTGCGTGGGCTCCGCGTTCAGCATGGGCGCCATCCTGCTCGCCGCGGGCACCAAGGGCAAGCGCTTCATCCTGCCGCACGGCAAGGTGATGCTGCACCAGCCCAGCGGCGGCGCGGGCGGCCAGTCGAGCGACATCCAGATCCACGCGCGCGAGATCGTGAAGACCAAGCGCGAGCTGAACCACATCCTCGCCGAGTCCACGGGCAAGACCGACGAGCAGATCGACAAGGACACCGACCGCGACCTCTACATGAGCGCGGAGGAGGCGGTGGCCTACGGCATCGTCGACCAGGTGTTCAACCCGGGCAACCGCAAGAAGAAGGCGATCTCCGCTTGAACCGTCCCGCCACGCCGGGCGGCGCCGCGCCGCGCTGTTCCTTCTGCGGGAAGGAAGCGGCCCGCGTGCGCAAGCTCATCACGGGCCCCTCGGCGCACATCTGCGACGAGTGCGTGGCGATGTGCAACGACATCCTCGCCGAGGAAGGGAAGAAGCCGACCGGCGCCGCCGCCGCTTCGGCCGAGCCCGCCTCGCTCCCCACGCCCTCCGACATCAAGGACCACCTCGACGGCCACGTGATCGGGCAGGATCGCGCCAAGACGGCGCTCGCCGTGGCGGTGTACAACCATTACAAGCGCATCTCCCGCACGCGCGGCATCGAAGGCGCGGTGGAGATCGACAAGTCGAACGTGCTTTTCCTGGGCCCCACGGGCTCGGGCAAGACGCTGCTCGCGCAGACCATCGCGAAGTATTTGAAGGTGCCCTTCACCATCGTCGATGCCACCATCCTCACCGAGGCCGGCTACGTGGGCGAGGACGTGGAGAACATCATCGTGCGCCTTTTGCAGGCGGCAGACTACGACGTGGACGCGGCGCAAAAGGGCATCGTGTACGTCGACGAGGTGGACAAGATCTCGCGCAAGAGCGCGAACCCGTCCATCACCCGCGACGTCTCGGGCGAGGGCGTGCAGCAGGGCCTGCTCAAGCTGCTCGAGGGCACGGTGGCCGCCATTCCGCCCAAGGGCGGGCGCAAGCATCCCGAGCAGAACCTGATCCACGTCAACACGCGCGACATCCTGTTCGTGTGCGGTGGCGCGTTCGAGGGCCTCGACAAGATCGTGGAGCGTCGCACGCGCGAGAGCGGCA
>DATAHJ010000152.1:0-7221 GCA_036263275.1 Fibrobacteria bacterium
AGCACGCGGCGGTCGGGCCACTTCGCGGGCAGCAATTTCTGCTGGATGGTGCGCAGCGCCTTCGCCGACGCGGTGTTGCAGGCGATGAGGACGAGGGGGCATCCCTGCGCGAAAAGATGTTCGACGCCTTCGGTGGTGAAGCGGAGGATGGCGTCGAAGGAGCGGCTGCCGTAAGGCGTGCGCGCCGTGTCGCCCAGATACAGGGCGTCGTAATCCGGCAGGCGCTCACGGACCTTGCGGTAAACCGTGAGGCCGCCGACGCCGGAATCGAAGAATCCGAGGGGCATGGGGGAAAAGTAGGATGGGGGAGGGGAATGGGGAACAGGGTTGTCCGTTGTCAGTTGTCGGAAAAGTCTGCGTGATGGAAGGCGGTGAGTGCTGTGGCCTTGGCACCGGCTTTCGCCGAGTAGGCGCTAAAACGCGAGGTTTCGGGTTTTCGGTGCCTTGGGCTGCTCATTCTGGCGGGCACCCGCCCGCCCATTTCCCCGCCGACAACCAACAACCGACAACTGCGAAGAAATGCTCCCAAGGGGGTTGTTCCCCCCCGTTCCTTTAATTATCCTTTGTCCCCAAATTTTAACAGGGAGGGCGCTTTGCCTACCCATAAGTCCGCCGAAAAACGCATCAAGACCGCCGCGAAGGCCAACAAGGTCAACCGCGCCGTCCGTTCCGCCATCCGCACCAGCCTCAAGAAGCTGCGCGGCGCCGCCAGCCAGGAAGACGCCTCCAAGGAGCTGCCGAACCTGTTCTCGATGCTCGACAAGGCCGCCCGCCGCAATCAGGGCGGCGTGACCAAGAACGCGGCCTCGAACTACAAGCGCAAGGCCAAGGAAGCCGTGGCGAAGATCGCCGCCGGCGTTTCCGTCGTGCCTCCGGCCGCCAAGGCCAAGAGCGCGCAGGCCTCGAAGGCGAAGGCCGAGAAGGCCAAGGCGTCCAAGGGCACCCGAGCCGCCTCCGCGGCCAAGAAGTAATCCGGATCGGATCCGAGCCTGAAAGGCCGTCCTCCGGACGGCCTTTTTCTTTTCCCCGGTTTTTTCCCTGTTAGTTTTTCATGTGACGAAAGGAGCCACGATGTCGGATGCATTGCTTGGAGTCTACGGTCCCCGGGATCTCACGCTCGTGCGCGGCGAAGGCTCGTACGTCTGGGACGACGCGGGCCGTCGCTACCTCGACTGCGTCTCGGGCGTGGCGGTGAACGCGCTCGGCCATGGGAACGCCGCGGTGCGCGACGCGATCGTCGCGCAGGCGGGCAAGTTCCTCCACGCCAGCAACCTCTACGTGCTGCCGACGCAACGCGACCTCGCGGCGCGGCTGCGGGAGCTGTCGGGCCTTGACGCGGTGTTCTTCTCCAACAGCGGCACCGAGGCGAACGAGGGCGCGATCAAGTTCGCGCGCCGCTTCTTCGACCTCGCCGGCAAGCCGGAAAAAAACGAGATCGTCAGCTTTCTGGGCTCGTTCCACGGGCGCACCTACGCCTCCATGGCGGCAACGGGGCAAGCGAAGATTCGCGACGGGTTCGGCCCGCTGCCTGCGGGCTTCGTCCACGTGCCCGCCAACGATGTCGCGGCGCTGAAGGCCGCGGTGGGGCCGAACACGGCCGCGGTTCTCTACGAGCCGATTCAGGCCGAAGGCGGCGTGGTGAACATGGAGCCGGCCATGGCCGCCGCGCTTAAGGAAATTCAGGCGCAGGGTGTGCTGCTCATCGCCGACGAGATCCAGTGCGGCCTGTGGCGCATGGGAACGTTCCTAGGCAGCGAGGCGCTCGGGCTCAAGCCCGACCTCGTCACGCTCGCGAAGCCCTTGGGCGGAGGCTTGCCCCTCGGTGCCGTCCTTGTCTGCAAGCCGATCGCGGAGGCCCTGCACGCGGGTGACCACGGCTCGACCTTCGGAGGCAATCCGGTGGCCTGCGCCGCGGGGCTTGCGGTGGTGAGCCAGCTCTCGGACGCGGCGTTCCAGAAGGACTATCAGGAGCGCGTGGAATTTTTCCGGGGCGAGCTTTCCGCGCTCATCGAGCGCAAGCAAAAAGCAGGCGTGAAGGTGGGCGTTCTTCGCGGGCGCGGTTTCCTCGCGGGAATGCAATGGGGCAATGATTCCGGCGACGTGGGCGCGCTGCAGAAGCGCTTGCGTGATGCCGGCATGCTCGCGCACCGGGCCGGCGCCGACGTGCTGCGGCTGTTGCCGCCGCTGACGTTCAGCCGCGCCGAAATTTCGGACCTGATCGCGGCGCTCGACGCCGCGATGATCTGATTATTCCACGTTCGCGATTTGTTCGCGGATGATCTCCAGGTCTTCCTTCCAGCCGATGCAGATCTGCTGGATGTCGTAGGCCTGGCTCTTGTTCGACAGCGTGTTCACCTCGCGCAGCATTTCCTGCTGCAAGAACCCCAGTTTTTTTCCCGGGGCGGGATGGTCTTTCAGGATTTCGAGGAAATGGTCGAGGTGGGCGCGCAGGCGCGTCATCTCCTCCGCCACGTCCAGCTTTTCCGCCATGATGCCGATTTCGGTGGCCAGGCGATCCTCGGCGACCTTCGCGCCGTCGAGCAGTTCGGCGACACGTTCCCTTAACTTGGCGGCGTATTCACGGTTGCGCGCGGGCAAGAGCTCCGCGACCTTCTCGAGGCCCGGGTAGAAGGCGCGCACGCGCGCCTCGAAGTCGCGGTCCAGTTCGCCGCCCTCGCGCTCGCGCATGGCGACGAGGTCCGCGCAGGCGGCACGGAACACCGGAAGAATCTTCGCTTCCAGCGCGGCGAGATCGGCCTGCGAGGCGCGGGTTTCCGCACTGCGAGTCACCACGTCCGGGAGTCGCAGGAGGTCGGCGGTGCGAAGGGCTCCGTCGGCGCCAAGCGCCTGCGCCTTCTTCGCGAGCGCGATGTAGGCGGCGGCCAATTTCTCGTCGAGCGACAGATCGGTGTCCGACGTCGCGCCCGCCGAGGTGTTGGAGACGACGCTGACGTTGCACGTCAGCGATCCACGCGTGACGAAGGCGCCCAGCTCCTTGCGGAGCACGTTGTCGAGGTTGAGCAGCTCGCGGGGGCCGCGGCACTGGAAATCGAGATAGCGGTTGTTGACGGACTTGATCTCGACGGAGATCGTATGGGCGTCGTCCGTGGACTCCGCGCGGCCGTAGCCGGTCATGGATTTGAGCATGGAAGGGGAAGTTAGGAATTACGAGTTACGAATTACGAATTACGAATGGGGTGCACCGGTTCGGGGGATTCGGTCGGTTGCGTTTGGTTTCCCACGGAATCGCCGGACCGACCTTCCCCCTTGATTCGTAATTCGTAACTCGTAATTCGTAATTTCCAAAGGAATGTCCGCGCAGCTTCCCTATTCCGACGCGTTCCGCGCCCATCTTCTCCTTGAGAGAAGGCTCTCGGAGAACACGGTCGAGGGATATCTGTCGGACCTGCGCACGTGCTGGACGGGCTTGCGCGGCGGGAATGATCCGGTGGCGGCACTCGCGCCCAAGAAGTTGACCGCGTTGTTCGCGGGCTTCGTGGAATTGGGGCTTTCGCCCGCCACGCTTTCCCGCTATCAATCCGCGCTGCGCGGATACGCCGAATATTTACGGGACGCGCATCGCCTTCCGCTCGACGAGGATCCCTTGCGCGGCGCGCGCATTCCGGGTGCGCAACGCTACAAGCCGCGCTCGTTGTCGCACAAGGAAATGGGAGCCTTGTATGCCGCTGCGGCCGAACGCATGGCCGCAGGCGGCGCCAAGGAGGCGCGCGACGCCGCGCTGCTCGAACTGCTCTACGGCCTGGGCCTGCGCGTCTCCGAGGCCACGGCATTGCCCCTCGACGCGCTCCGCTTCGACGACGAGCTCGTGCTCGTGCGCGGCAAGGGTGGCAAGCAGCGGCTCGTGCCGATGGGCGGCAAGGTGCGCGCGGCGCTGCGCGAATGGATTTCGGGCGGCAGGGCGGAGCTGGCGGATCCCGGCGCGGCCACGGTGCTGGTGAACGCGCGGGGCAGGCCGCTGTCGCGCATGGGCGCGTGGAACGCGGTGCGCGCGTTGTGCCTCGCGGCGGGCATCGACGCGGAGACGGTGTCGCCGCATACCTTCCGTCACACCTTCGCGACCCATCTCATCGAGGCCGGGGCCGATCTGCGCGCCGTCCAGGAATTGCTGGGCCACGCCGACATCTCGACGACGCAGATCTACACGCACCTCGATCCGGATTACCTGCGCGAGGTGCACGCGAGCTTCCATCCGAGGAATAGGAGCTGAACGGCGAAGTGATGGAGTGATGCAGTGATGGAATGATGTAGGTTCGGCAAAGGTTCCTCCTTTCCGTGCCTGAAAGGGGTTCCGTCCCATCATTCCATCATTTCATCACTCCATCATTTTTTCGCCTCCTAGCGATATTCGCAACCCCTTGATTTTAAAGGCGATAATCGCATTCGCGCGTTTCTGCGCGATCCCGTTACAACCCGCCTGTTTTCTGCTAAATTTTGGGTCTCCGAAGCCCCTCGAACAACCGGTTCTCCCGAAAGGCTCACCCCATGTCCGCCTCCAAAGCCACGAATGCCCTCAGCGCCCCCCTCTCCTCCGTGGATCCCGAGATCGCGGGACTGATCGCCCGGGAAGCTGCGCGCCAGGAGCATGAGATCGAGCTGATCGCGTCGGAGAACAGCGTGAGCAAGGCCGTGCTGGAGGCGATGGGCTCGGTGTTCACGAACAAGTATTCGGAAGGCTACGCGGGCAAGCGCTACTACGGCGGCAACGAGGTGGTCGACGACATGGAGTCGCTGGCGATCGCCCGCGCCAAGGAGTTGTTCGGCGCGGAGCACGTGAACGTGCAGCCGCTCTCGGGTTCGCCCGCGAACCTCGCGGTGTACATGGCGGTGTGCAAGCCCGGCGACAAGGTGCTGGGCCTGAAGCTCGACCACGGCGGCCACTTGTCGCACGGTCATCCGGTGAACTTCTCCGGCCTCAACTACAGCTTCGCGCAGTACGAGGTGGACGAGAAGACCTGCCGCATCGACATGGACAAGGTGCGCGAGATCGCGCTGCGCGAGCGTCCCCGCATGATCATCGCGGGCTTCTCGGCCTACTCGCGCGACATCGACTGGAAGGCATTTAAAAGCATCGCCGACGAAGTGGGGGCGGTGACCTTCGGCGATATCGCACATATCGCGGGACTGATCGCGGGCAAGCAGCTCGAGAACCCCGTGCCCATCTTCGACATCGTGACGACCACCACGCACAAGACCCTGCGCGGCCCGCGTGGCGCGATCATCATGTCGAAGGAGGCCTTCAAGAAGGACCTCGACCGCACGGTGTTTCCCGGCATCCAGGGCGGCCCGCACGACCACATCAACGCCGCCAAGGCCGTCTGCTTCAAGGAAGCTCTCACGCCCGAGTTCCAGCAGTACGCGAAGCAGGTCATCAAGAACGCCCAGGCGTTGGCCGGCGAGCTGATGGGCCGCGGCTACCGCATCCTCACCGACGGCACCGACAACCACCTCATGGTGGTCGACCTGCGCTCGAAGGACATGGCCGGCAAGGCCTCGGAGATCGCGCTGGAGAAGGTGGGCATCTCGTGCTCGCGTTCCACGGTGCCCTTCGACACGAAGAAGGCGCTCGATCCTTCCGGCATTCGCCTGGGCACGCCGTCGCTGACGACGCGCGGCATGGGCGAGGCGGAAGCGAAGGCCATCGGCGGATTCATCGACGCGGCCCTCATGGCCGCCGGCGACGACGCGAAGCTGGCCTCCATCCGCACGGAAGTGGCGGAATTGTGCAACCGGTTTCCGCTGTACGTCTGATGGCTGACGATGCCGTGGGCCCGGCATCATTGCTGGCCCGCGCATCCCGCGTCCGGCAATCCTTCGACATCGCGGGCCGCCGCATCTGGCCCAACGCCTACCTCGCGCCCATGTCGGGCGTGACGGATATTTGTTTCCGTCGTCTCGTCTCGCGCTTGGCGCAGGGTCGCACGGGCCTGCTCGTCTCCGAATTCGTCTCGGTCCAAGTGCTCACCCAGGAAGGCGGGCGCGAGAACTCCAAGTCGGCGCGCGAGATGGCCTTCACCGAGGAGGAGCGGCCCTTCTCGATCCAGATCTTCGGCGCGGAGCCTGGCAAGATGGCCGAGGGCGCGCGCATCGCCGCCGCCACGGGCTGCGACTTCATCGAGATCAACTGCGGTTGCCCGGCGCCCAAGGTGGTGGGGAAGGGCGGCGGCTCCGGCCTGCTCAAGGATTTGCCCAACCTCGCGAACATCCTCCGCTCGGTCAAGGCCGCCGTCGACGTTCCGGTCACGATCAAGGTTCGCGTGGGCTGGAACGACGACCTGATCACTTTGTTCGAGACGCTCAAGATCGCGGAGGGCGAAGGCGCGGCGGCGTTCGTGATCCACGGGCGCACGCGCGCGCAGGGCTACAAGGGCTTGGCGAACTGGGATCTGATCGCGGAGGCCAAGCGTCGGGCACCCAAGGGCCTACCGGTCATCGGCAATGGCGACATCGTGCGTCCCGAGGACGTGCTGCATCGGCTGGAGACCTACGGCGTGGATGGCGTGGCCGTGGGCCGCGGGGCGATGCACAACCCCTGGATCTTCGGGCAGATCGCCGACCTGTACGAAGGCAAGATGTGGCGGGAACCCGGCAAGGAGGATTTCCTGGGGGTTTTCTCCGAGTACGAATCGCTTCTCCGAGGCGAGATGGACATCGAGCTCCGCGTGCTGGGGAAGCTGAAGCAAATGGCCGCGCGCATCCTGAAGGGCCTTCCGGGCGGTTCGCTGGCGCGCTTGTCGCTGCTGCGCTCGCAGTCGGTCGAGGAGTTCCGCGGACATTTGCACGCGTACTTCGAGGGAATGGGGGAAGTCCGCCGCGACTACGCGGCGCTGGCGGAACTCAACGGCGGCGAAAACACCGAGGTCGTGTCGGGCCTCACGTACAAGAACTGATTTCGCCGCGATCCTTTCAGGATGCGGTTTTCGGCAAGAGCCGATTTAGGTAGTCGCGAACATCCTTCGGCCAGGCTCGCGTGAGCGCGGCGAGCTTGTCGTTGTCCTTGGCATACAACGCGCGCGAGGCTTCCTCGAAGTTCGGGAGGTTTCCGGCCATGGCCCACATGAAATTTCCGGCGGCTTCGCGCGCCTTGGCGTCGCGCTCCTTGTCGGGTTCCCGCAGGCGCGCGTCTTCGATGAGGCGGCGGATGGCCGCCGAGGCGCCTTGCGGTTGTCTCTCGAGCCATTCCCAGTGCCGGGGGAAGAGCGA
>DATAHJ010000153.1:0-3932 GCA_036263275.1 Fibrobacteria bacterium
TCTGGTGGTCGGTGAGGACCGCGACGCCCTGCGTGCGGTCCACGAAGCCCGAGGCGAGGTTGCCCTCGAGCACATCCTCGACGCCGAGGGGGGCGGCGGCCTTGCGCAGCCGCTCGGCCTGCGCGGGATTGGGGCAGGTGAGCCATATGCGCAGGCCTTCGCCCGCAAGGCCGCGGATCAGCGGCTCGGCGTCTCCCAGCCCTGCGCCCGCGCGGCGCTGGGGCTCCACCGAGAACACGGCGCTGCCCGGGCCTTCCCACGCGACGCGGCCGATGTGGACCGTGGGGTGGGCATCGAGCAGGCGATGCAATTCCTTCGCCTGCAACAAAAGCTCTTCGGGAGGATTGACGAGGCGTCCCGCCTCGCGCGCGCTCGAATAACCGGTCCGCGCGGCCTCCCAGGTCTTTTCGACGGCGCGGGCGAGGCCCTCGGAGTCCCCGACAACCACGCGGACCGCGCCGGCCTTGCTTC
This sequence comes from Fibrobacteria bacterium, assembly GCA_036263275.1. Classification (GTDB taxonomy): domain Bacteria; phylum Fibrobacterota; class Fibrobacteria; order UBA11236; family UBA11236; genus UBA11236. The sequence continues at coordinate 472 of DATAHJ010000153.1, forward strand.
CGAGGAAGTCGAGCAGGGTGTGGTCGAGCTTCTTGAAGAACGCTTTTTGCCAGTGGATGCCGGCGAGGTCGCGCTTGCGCGTGAGCCGGTGCAGCTCGGACTGGTAGGCATCTTCGCCGCCCAGCGCGTCAAGGTGTTCCAAAAGGCCCGCTTCGATCTCGGCATCCGTATAGCAGCATTCGTCCTGCGGCAGCAGCGAGACTTCCGTCACCTCGCGGATGGAACGTTGCGAGAAGATGTCGAACTCGCGGATCGATTCGACGCGGTCGCCGTCGAGCACGATGCGGATCGGGTTGTTGGCGAGGAAGGGGTACACGTCGAGGATCTCGCCGCGCACGCTGAAGTCGCCGATGTCCTGCACCACCGTCTCTTCACGGAAACCCAGGGCGGCGGCGGCCTCGCGGAACACGGACGGGTCGAGCGCGTCGCCGGGGCGCAGGGCCACGATCTCGCGGTGCAGCTCGCGCGGGCTTTGGAAGCGTTCGAGGAAGGCCGCCGCGGTGGTGACCAGCACGACGGGGCGGTTCGTCTTCGCGCAGCGGTAGAGCGCCTCGAAGGCCTCGAGCCGCGCCTCGCGCACGCGCCCGAAGGGCAGGCGCCATTCGTAGGGCTTGAGGTCGAGGCCCGGGAAGCGCAGCACGCTCTCGTCGCCCAGCCACGCCGCGAGGTCGTCGGCGGTGGAGTCCGCATCCTTGGCGTCGGCGGCGAGGTAGAGGAGGGGGCCGGTCCTCTTGCGGAATTGCGCTGCGACCAAGGCCGAAGGGGCGGATCCCGCGAGCCCGGCGACGTGAACGGGGCGGCCGGGCGCGGGTTCAAGCGCGGCGAAATCGGGAAACGCGCCGGTGTCGAGGAGGTCGGAAAGATGCGGGGCGGACACGGGAGGAGAAAAATAGGTTTCGAATCCCCTCTTTTTTACCTTCCCCCGCCATGTCCGGATTCTATTCCAACGCCATCAAGGTGGGCCTCGGGTTAACCGCCAACCTGGGCCGCTTTGACGGCCTCTCCTCGCGCCTGACCTTCCTCTGGTCCACGCTGCGCCATGCGCTGGTGCTGGGCCTCAAGCTGCCGCTGTCGCCCAAGGTGCGCACGCTGCGCTTCTCGGGCCTTTCGATCGCCTACAAGGAGTTCACCGGGGAACTGGGGAACATCAAGACGGTGTTCTTCGACGAGGACGAGAACCTGCCGCTGCCCGACAAGGGCGCGACGGTTTTGGACGTGGGCGGGAACATCGGACTCTTCACCTTGTTTCTCGTGCACAAGTACGGGCGCGGGCGCTTCGCGAAGATCCACGTCTTCGAACCGAACCCCGACACCTTCGCGCGGCTGAAGCGCAACCTCACGGCCAACGGGTTGGACGGCTTGTGCGAGGCGCACATGCTCGCGCTCTCCGACCGCGCGGGCACCGTCTACATGGAATCCCCGCGCGGCTACTCCGTGCTCAACATGATTTCCGACACGGGCACGGTTCCGGTGGAGTGCAAGACGCTCGACGCCTGGCGCATCGAGCAAGGCGTCGCCTCCGTCGACCTCTTCAAGGTCGACGTCGAGGGCCACGAGATGGCCCTGCTCCGCGGCGCGCCCGAGACGCTGAAGGCGTCGCGCCACCTGTTCATCGAGGTGAAGGCGGAGCATCTTCCGGAATTCGACGCGCTGACACGCGCCGCCGGGTTCTCGACCCTCTCACGGCAGGATCTTTTTACAGGCGATGCGATGGTGCTGCTGGGCCGCTCTGCCGCCTGATAGGCTTATGACCGATTACAAAAAAGACTTCATCCGCTTCATGCTCTCCGCCGGCGCGCTGCGTTTCGGCGACTTCACCACCAAGAGCGGCCGCAAGACCCCGTACTTCATCAACACCGGCGCTTACCGCACCGGCGCGCACCTCGCGCGCCTCGGCGAATTCTACGCGGCGGCGATCGCGGAAGGCTATCCCGAGGGTGGCTTCGACAACCTTTTCGGTCCGGCGTACAAGGGAATCCCGCTCGCGGTGACGGCGTCCATCGCCCTGCAAAGCGGGCATGGCCGCGACGTGACCGTGACCTTCAACCGCAAGGAGGCGAAGGACCACGGCGAGGGTGGATTCTTGGTGGGCTTCGATTACAAGGCGTGGACGGAGTCCGCTCCTTGCCGCGTGCTGCTGATCGAGGACGTGACCACGGCCGGCACGTCGGTGCGCGAGTCGTTGCCGCTGATCGAGGCGGGCGGCAAGGCGAAGGCCGTGGGACTCGTCGTTTCCGTCGACCGGATGGAGAAGGGCGCGGGCGAACGTCCTGCGCTCCGCGAGATCCGCGAGGACTTCGGACTCAAGACCACGGCCATCGTGAGCGTGCTCGACCTGATCGCCTTCCTGAAGACGGGCGAGGGGTCGGAATACGTCGCGCGGGACGCGTCCCTGATCGACCGGATGCTGGAGTACCGGGAGAAATACGGGGCGGAGTAGGCACGGAAAAATGATGGAATGATGGAATGATGGGTACGGGCCAAGTGGCCGCTCCTCATTTCATCATTCCATCACTTCATCATTCCTCTTAGCTCCCCTCCTTCACGATCCGCAGCGGCATGACGATGAAGAAGTGGCCGGGATCCTCCGCGGCGGGCTCGACCACGATGGCGCCCAGCGGGGTGTTGAACTTGACCACGATCTCCTCGCTGTGCGCGAGGCGAAGTTCCTCGAGCAGGTAGGTGGCGTTCACGCCCACCTCAACCGGCTCCCCGGAGTACTGCACGGTGATCGCCTCCTCGGAGTCGCCGCCGAGGTCCGCGTTGCGGGCCGAGAGCTGGAGCGACTTGTCGCGGAAGTTGAACACCACGAGGCGGGTCTTGGCGCTGGCGAGCGTCGACACGCGGCGCAGCACCGCCATCAGCTCCTCGCGGTTGCAGCGCATGGTGCGGGCAAAATCCTTGGGCACCACGTTCTCGTAGTTGGGGTACGGGCCGTCGATGAGCTTCGAGAGGATGGTGACGGTGGGCGTGGCGAAGCGCGCCTGCGAGGCGCCGATGCCCACCTCGATCTCCGACTCGGCGTCCTCGGCCATGCGGAGCACCTGCGCGAGCGTCTTGGGCGGCAGGATCACGCCGGGCTTGAGGTCGGCGCCCTTGAGGGGGATCCAGGCCTTGCCGAAGCGGTGGCCGTCGGTGGCGACCATCTCGAAGCGGCCGTTGCGGCTCTCGCAGTACACGCCCGTGAGCGCCATGCGGCTGAAGTCGGAGGAGACGGCGAAGGTGGTCTTCTCGGCCAGGAAGCGGAGGTCCTTGAGCGAGACCTTGAAGTTCTTGCCCTGCCCGACCTCGGGAAGGGTGGGGTACTCGGAGGCGTCGTAGCCGGTCAGGTTGCCCTGGAAGCCCGACTCGGAGCGCACGGTGAAGAGGTAATCATCGACGGAGACGAGGACGGGCAGGTCGGGGAGTTCCTTGACCACTTCGAGGAGCTTGCGGGCGTTGACGACGATGGAGCCGTCCTC
>DATAHJ010000154.1:0-4129 GCA_036263275.1 Fibrobacteria bacterium
CGGGACGCTTTCGGGAAGACCTGCGCTACCGCCTCCATGTCGTGCCCGTGGAGCTGCCGCCGCTCCGCGACCGCGAAGGCGACATCCTCCTTCTCGCGAAGCGTTTCCTGGGGCACTTCAACGAACGTTACCGGACGAACTTTTCCCTCGAAGAAGGCCACCATCGCGCCTTGCTCAAACACCCCTGGCCCGGCAATGTCCGGGAACTCGCCAACGCCGTGGAACGTGCCGTCGTGCTCTCCGAAGGCGGGGAACTCACCTTTCAACTGGAACAATTCGAAGATGCGGCAGAGGGGACACAGGGAGGGGCGTCGGATCCGGGTCCGATTTCTGTTCGTGAACGGCGGCGTTCGGAGGAGAAGGCCGAACTCGTGGCCGCCCTCGAGGCCTGCCGCTGGAACAAGACGCAGGCCGCCACCCGCCTCGGCATCTCGCGGCGCGGACTCCTCTACAAGGTCAAGGAATACGGGATAGGGTAGGGAAAACGCACAGGTTGTCCGTTGTCGGTTGTCGGTTGTCCGGGAGAAAAACCTGCGTTTGTGTTCTCCGACAACAGACAACTGACAACTGCGTTCTTACTCCTGCGGGTGCAGCTTCGGCACGTCGTCCTCGCGCCACACCAGCAGAGAGCCGCAGCCTTCGCACAGCAGCAGCTGGCGATACTTCGCCACCTCGATCACCCGCTGGGGCGTCTGGTTGCGATTGCACACGTCGCATGCGCGGTGCTTGTGGTTCACCGCCGCGATCACGTGCGGGGTTCCGCGGCGCTGCACCGTGCGGTCGTAGACCGACAGCACCTTCTTGCCGATCAGCGCGCGCGGCGCGTCGGCCTTGGCGGCCTCGGCCGCAATGCGGTCCTCGATCCCGCCGAGCTCGGCGGAAAGGGTCTCGAGCTCGGGGCCGACCTCGGCGCTGACCTGCTCGAAGGCGGCCTCGGCGGCCTCGGCCTCCTTGCGGAGGTTCTCGATCACCTGCTGCAGGTGCAGCACGCGCGCCTGCGCCGTGTCGATGTTCTTCCGGTGCGCGGCGATCTCGAGATGGACCGCGTCGTACTCGCGGTTGGTCGTGATGGCGCCCAGGCGCCTGCCGCTGTCCTCGAGGGCCGAAGCCTCGGTGACGGAAGCGTCCTGGCTCTCGCGGACCTGCGTCTCGGCGCGCGCGATTTCCGCGCGCAGCTTGTCGGCGGCGGCGCGCTCGTGACCGACGCGGTCACGCAAGGCTTGGATGCGCTGGGGAAGATCGCGGCGGGTCTGCTTGAGCTCGAAGACCTTCTTGTCCACCGCCGAAAGGCGAAGGAGATTTTTCAGATCCTCTTCAATCGTGACCATTTGCAACCCCGTTCTTCGGCGCCCGCGATCGGGCGCCTGGTCCCGGCGCAGGGCGCGGGGCGGAGTCCGGATCAGGGTGCCATGAGAAAAATCGTGAAAAAAAGCCCGGCTTCCTCGGGGAAGTCCAGGATACCCAAGGCAAACTAACTAGAACGACCGGGGGTTTCAACGCGGAAGGGCCTTTGACCCCCGGTAAACCCGTGCAAAAGGGGGAAAAGCCTCAGGCTTCGGCGCGGCGGCCATGCCGCGTGGACGCCAAATCCCAACCTTTTGTGAGAACTGTTTCCAGAATCGCCGGAAATTCCCCGATCACCGGGGCGAGGGCCGTTTGCTCGGCGGGGGAGAGCCGGGCCAGCACGAAGGCGGCCAGGTCGCGCCCCGGCGGGCACAGCCCCACGCCGATGCGGATGCGCGGAAAGGCTTCGCCCACGCGGGCGATGATGTCGCGCAGGCCGTTGTGCCCGCCGTGCCCGCCCGACGCGCGCAGGCGCAGGGAGCCGAGCGGCAGGGTCACGTCGTCGGTGGCGACCGCCACGTCGGCGGGCGCGATCTTGTAAAAGGTCATGAGCGCCTGCACGGCCTCGCCGCTCAGGTTCATGTAAGTCTGGGGCTTGGCAAAAAGCAAAGGGGCTCCCGCGAGGGAGCCCTTGCACACCAGCGACTTGCCCCACACCCGCCAGTCGTCCGCGCCCGCCGCGCGGGCCGCCGCGTCGACCGCGGCGAACCCGACGTTGTGACGCGTCGATTCGTACTTGGAGCCGGGGTTCCCCAGCCCCACGAGCAGGCGCATGGCGGCCGGTTACTTCTTTCCGGCCGCGGGCTTCTTGTCGGCGGCCGCAGGAGCGGCAGCCTTCTTGTCGCCGGCCGCGGGAGCGGCAGCGGCGGCGGCGGGAGCCGCCGTGGTCGCGGCGGCCTCTTCCTTGCGGCCTTCGCCCACGCCGAACAGCGCGGTGCGCGGCGGCGTCACGAACGTGCCCTTGTCGAACTGCAGGTCCTTCACGTAGAAGGTCACGCCGTTCTTGAGGTCCGATACGTCGATCGTGAAGGTGTCCGGAATGTCCTGCACCTTCGCGCGCAGGCGCACGAACTTCTTCGCCACGGAGAACACGCCGCCGCCGGTCTTCACGCCGACGGGGATGCCTTCGGTCACCACGGGCACGGTCACCGTGACCGGGTGCGTGTCGTCGACGCGGAGGAAGTCGGCGTGGAGGTAATCGCCGCGGATGGGATCGCGGTCGAGCTGCTTGAGCATGGCCTTCTGCACCGTGCCGCCGACGTTCAGGTCGATCAGGGCGTTGCGGTGGGCCAGCACGGGACGCAGGTCGGAGGCGACCAGCTCGATGGTCTCGGCCTCGCCCTTCAGGCCGTAGATCACGGCCGGAACCTTGCCTTCACGGCGGAGGGAGGAGAGGGTGCCCTTGGTGCCCAGGGGGCGCTTGTTGGCGGAGATGTTAAACGTATGCATGACGACTCTACTTTCTGTGCGGTACATCGCGCCGGATGCGCGCCTTCCCGCGGTTTGTGAGAACGAGGTCCCGGGGAAATCCCGCGACCCTCCGGTGTTCCCGATTGGTTGGGGCGGCAGGATTCGAACCTACGAATGACGGATCCAAAAACCGTTGTCTTACCACTTGACGACGCCCCAACGTCATCGAGGGGCGGAAAATGTAGGAAAAGGGACGGGAATAGGGGATGGGGAACGGGGGAAAACGCAAGGCGCCATGGGGTATCCTTCGCGGGAGCCAGGCTGTTCGAGATCCGCTGAAATCACGGAATTTTCGAGAAATTGCGAGGCTAAAGTGCGGGCAGGCGGTCGAGGAACCGGGTCCGGATCGCGTAGCGGCACATGGGCGCCACCGCCCGCTTCGCGGCCTCGGCGGCGGCTTCGTCGGTGAACAGGGCGAACACGCTCGCGCCGCTTCCGCTCAGCATCGCCGCCACGGGAGCATGGGCCCGCAGCGCGTCGCGAAGATCCCTGATTTCAGAATATTCTCCCATCACGGGTTCTTCGAAATCGTTGTGCAGCGACGCGTACAGCGAAGGGTCGCGCGGGTTGGCCGCGTAGCGCGCCTTGAAGGCGAGCCAGGCAGCACCGAAGCGACCGCCGCGCAGGCGCGAGAGTTCTCCGTAGGCCCAACCCGTGTTCACGTGGCAGCGCGGCGTGGCAATGACGACATGGAAGGGATGCGGGGCCGGGGCCGGCGTCAGCGCTTCGCCGCGCGACTCGCCGAAGGCCGTCGCGCTCGAGAGAAAGAAAGGCACGTCGGAGCCGAGCTCCGCGGCGAGCGCGCGGAGCGCATCGTCGCCGAGGCCGGCCTTCCACACGGCGTTCGCGAGGCGCAGCGCAGCGGCCGCGTCGGAACTGCCGCCGCCGAGGCCCGCGCCCGCGGGCACGCGCTTCTCCAGCGCGAAACGAATGCCCGCGTTCGTCGCAACGCGGTCCGGAAAACTGTCGCGAAGGAGTCGCGCGGCCTTCAGCACCAAGTTGTCGTCGGGATTTTCCGTCACGCCTTCCGCGCCCGCGAGGACGAGGGAATCCCACGGCTCTGCGGCCAGCGTATCGCCCGCTTCCACGGCTTGGAAGAGCGTGCCGATCTCATGGAATCCGTCCGCGCGCTTCCCGCGCACCTCGAGGAAGAGGTTGATCTTGGCGGGGCAGGAGAGCGAAAGCTTCGAGGACATTTCTTCGGAAATTACGAATTACGAGTTACGAATTGAACGCAATGTTCCCATCCTGTGGCGAACCTCGGGGGTGTTTTCTCATCCACCGGTGATGGCCTTGGCCCGATCATTCCCCCTTT
>DATAHJ010000155.1:0-7817 GCA_036263275.1 Fibrobacteria bacterium
CCCATCGCCGTGCTGCCGTGGCCGGTGTTTCGGGGCAGTTATCTCGAGACGCAGGGCAACGCCACGGCGTCGCCGTACGAAACGGACTTCGGCATCGCGTTCAACCTGAAGCCCATCCGCTTCTTCGAGTTCGGCATCGGGTACAACCGGCTGTTCTTTCCGAGCACGCTGGCGGCCTTCGACTTTCCCGACACGGCGAACACCAAGCGCCTCCCCGACAGGAGCCGCTGGCGGCCCACGGAAATCCTGGGCGCGGACCACCTCAATACTGCCGGCGCGGACATTTTCACGTATCAGGCCAACGTCACGGTGAACGCGGGGCCGGTGCAACTGCACGGCGGCGGTTCCTACAGCATGTGGGACGTGGACGCGCCCACCCACAACTTCGTGCTCGAATACCGCAGCGGCCTTTTGATCCGGCGTCAGGACCGCATCGGCAGCACCTACGCGCAAGTCTTGTTCCGGCCGGATTCGGGCCTGGGATTCCTCGGCCTGACCGCCGAGGGCTTCGGGATCCGCAACCAGCTCTGGTGGACGGTGCAAACCGACCTCTCGCAGAACCTGGTGTCCGCGGGCTTTTCAGGGCTGCGCCATGGCTCCAACGGGGGCAAGCTCTACCAAGGCCTCGAGGGATGGGTCGGGTACTGGACTTGGCATCCGCAGCTCACGAATCGTGACGCGTGGCAGAAACTGCACCTCATGCTGCAGTGGACCTGGAACATCCAGATCCTCGACCTGACCGAACAGTAGCCCTACTCTTCCCCGCGCGGGAGCCACTTGGGCTCCGCGAAGCCCCGCGGGATCTCGTCGCGGGCGCGGGTGTTGTCCCCTGCGGGACGCCCCGCCGAAAGAGCAAGCGAAAGCGTAATGCGCGAAAGTCCGTCATCTCCGGCGAAGACGATCTCCTCCGGAAAGTATCCGCCCTTCGCCGCGCCGTAGCGCGTGATTTCCATGTGCTTCGAGGGACGCCCCGGATTCCCCGCGAACAGGATGCGGCGCAGTCGCACCGGATCGCGCTCGAACTCCGCCTGCATCGAGGCGTAGAGCGGCGCGAAGGCCCCGCCGGGCGCGAGGCGCAGGGCATAGGCGTCCCCTTCCGCCTTGCGGGCCGAACGGAAGTCCTCCAGATAGCCGAAGGGAAAATGCGTGAGGTCGTCGAAGCTCACGTCGCGCGCGAGCGCCGGCTTCTTGAGCGAGCGCGGCGGCACGCGCCGGAGCCTTCCCTGCAAGTCCTCGCGCCGCCACTGTTCGCCGCCATTCAAGCGGCTCCACCACTCGAAGCGGCGCCCGCCGCCCTCGAGGACCAGGCGGCGCTCGCCGCGCGAGGGCGTGGACTCGAACACGCCGCGCAGCGTGTCGCGCCCACCGAGATAGGACTCCCGGACACAAGTGGCGGTGGCGGAGAAATCGCCGGAGAATTGGTTCCGCTTGGCGCGCGCGAGCAGGATGGCGGCCTCGGGATCGGCTTCCTGGGCATGGAGGGGAGCGGGAAGCGAGACGACGAGGGGCGCGGCGACGAAGGCGCACAGCGCGGCGATCTGAGGTGCGGAAAGGTGGGCGCGAAGAAATGTCACTTCAGCAAATTAGGAAGGACGCGCGCGAAGGAGAATGATGAAAGAAGATTCCTCCCGCGGCGGGCATGGTGCCGGGCCGCGGGAGGAGATGATGGCGGAAGAGGTGAGATTTGAACTCACGGTACCGTTGCCAGTACTTCAGTTTTCGAGACTGATGCCTTAAACCACTCGGCCACCCTTCCGGAAATCCGCCAGAAAGAGTCAAGCAAGGGTAGCAAAAACGCCCGGCCCCCGAAAGGCCAATGGAGGGCCAATGAAAGGCTGCGGATCTTCGAAGAAAGGCCGGCGGAGAACCCCGAAAAGCGCAGTGACAAAAACCCGGCCCCCTACCTCGCCTTGCCCTCCGTGTTCGCAAATGCTATGTCCCCGGACGGAATCCGCCGCCTTCATCGCCTTCCCGCGCATGCCGACATCCTCCGAACCGGGTGATCTCCCGACCCCCAAGGCCAGCTCCCAGGGCGGCCCCCCAAGCGGTCTTTCGATCGTCTCCTGCCGGGCCACGCGCCTCGGCGCGGAAGTCGTTCCGGGCGGCGTGCGTTTCGCCGTGTACTCGGAGAACGCCCGCGGCATCGACGTCGTCCTGTTCCGACCCGGCGAGACGGAACCGGCGGCGGTGCTGCCCCTTCCCGATTGCCGCGAGCACGTGTTCCAGGGCTTCGTGGCCGGGATCGGCCCGGGATGGGGTTACGGGTTTCAGGCCGAAGGGCCGTTCGACCCGCGTCGGGGTCACCGTTTCAACCCGCGCAAGTTCCTGCTCGATCCGTACGCTCGGGCGCTGCACGGCGAGTTCCGCAACGTGGACGGCGTGCTGGGCGGCCACGTGCCGTCCGCGGGACACGATGCCGACCTGGAACGCGACCATCGCCCGAGCATGGCTTTCATGCCGCGCTGCGTGGTCATGGACGAGGCCTTCGACTGGCAGGGCGTGGAAGCGCCGGAAATCGCGCGCGCGGACCTCGTGATCTACGAGGCGCACGTGCGCGGCCTCACGCGCGATCCGTCCTCGGGCGTCGCGCATCCCGGGACCTTCCTCGGGCTCGTGGAAAAGATCCCGCACCTGAAGTCGCTGGGCGTGAACGCGGTGGAACTTCTGCCGGTACACGCGAAATATTCGGAAGACCTGCTCGTGGAGAAGGGCCTTTCGAATTATTGGGGCTACAACACCGCTTCCTTCTTCGCGCTGGAACCTTCGTACGGCACCGGCCGCGCGCCCGGCTGCGAGCTCGCGGAGTTCAAGACGATGGTGCGCGAGCTGCACCGCGCGGGCATCGCCGTGCTGCTCGACGTGGTGTACAACCATACGGGAGAAGGCAGCGAACTGGGGCCCACCCTCTCCTTGCGCGGCCTCGACAACGCCTCGTACTACGCGCTGACGGGACCGGACGACTCGCCCGGCCGCAATTACCGCAACGTCACGGGCTGCGGCAACACCATGGACTTCGGGAAGCCCGCCGCGCTGCGGCTGGCGCTCGACTCGCTGCGCTACTTCGCGCAGGAGACGCGCGTCGACGGGTTCCGCTTCGACCTCGCGACGGTGCACGGGCGGCGGGGAAACTCGGGCTTCGACCCCGAGGCGCCCTTCTTCGCGGCGGCGGCGCAGGATCCCGTTCTCTCGCGCCGCATCCTCATCGCGGAGCCGTGGGACATCGAGGCGCATGCCACCGGCCGCTTCCCCGCCGGATGGATGGAATGGAACGACCGCTTCCGCGACGCGGCGCGCGACTGGGTGCGCGGCGAGGGCGGGGCCCTGCCCGCGCTCCGAGACCGGCTGGAGGGCTCGCCCGACATGTACGCGGCCGCGCGGCGCGAGCCGTGGGCGAGCGTCAACTTCGTCACGGCGCACGACGGCTTCACGCTGCGCGACCTGGTGTCGTACAACACCCGGCACAACCTCGCCAACGGCGAGGAGAACCGCGACGGCAATCCGGACAACCGCAGTTGGAACTGCGGGCACGAGGGCGAAGGCGCCCCGCCCGCGACGGAGGAGCTGCGCGCGCGACAGGCCCGCAACCTGCTGCTGCTGACGCTGCTCGCGCGCGGAACGCCCATGCTGACGGCCGGCGACGAATTCCTGCGCACGCAGGGCGGCAACAACAACGCGTACTGCCAGGACGGTCCCGTCTCATGGCTCGACTGGACGCGCGTGGAAAAAAGCGCGCGCGGGAGCATCGGCGCGGAGTTCCTGCGATTCGTCCAGGCCGCGACGGAATGGCGGCGCCTCATGGCGCTGCCGGGCGGATGGGGCTTCCCCGCGGCGCGCGGTTGGGGACGCTGCTGGCGCGGCTACTCCACGGCGGGAAAGCCCTGGCACCACGATCAGGCGCCCCAGAGCCGGCAGGCCGCCTTCCTGGTGCACGCGCGTCCCGCGCAAGGCGTCTGGCCCTCCGATCCGCATCCCGCGAGCTGTCCGCTGTGGTACGCGATGCTGAACACGGAGGACGCCGCCGCGACCTTCCGCCTCCCCCCCCTGCCGGCCGGATGGAGCTGGCGTTTCATAGCCGACACCGCGCGACCCGCCCCCGGCGACATCGCGGAGCCGGGGAAAGACGGAACCCTCTCCCGCCCCGACGCATACGAAGTATTGCCCAGATCCACGGTTTTGCTGCGCGCGGGGCGGGACTTAGCCTGAATCCCCTGCGCCGAATCATCTATCTTTCCAAGTCTCCTTCGCGGAAGGGGCTTTTCGAATGAGCCCGTTGAAACGCACCGGATTTCTTGAAAAACTGAAGCGCTTGACGGTGGGGCGCTCGCTGGACCCCACGTCCCCGCAGACCTTCCATAATCTTTCGCTGATCGCGTTCTTCGCGTGGGTCGGCCTAGGCGCCGACGGTTTGTCGTCGGCGAGCTACGGCCCCGAGGAAGCCTTCCGCGTCCTCATCCAGCACCCCCACCTCGGCCTGCTCGTCGCCCTCGGGTCGGCACTGACGGTGCTCATCATCTCCGCCAGCTACACCCACCTCATCGAGCTTTTTCCTGCCGGAGGCGGGGGGTACCTGGTCGCCAGCAAGCTGCTGGGCCCCAAGTGGGGCATGGTCTCGGGCTGCGCGCTCATCATCGATTACGTGCTGACCATCGCGATCTCCGTGGCCAGCGGCGCCGCCGCGATCTTCAGCTTCCTCCCGGCCGAATGGCTGCCGTACAAGATCCCCTTCGCGATGGCGGCCCTGTGCGGGCTGATCCTCCTCAACCTGCGCGGCGCCAAGGAATCGGTCCTGCCCCTCGTGCCGGTTTTCCTCGTGTTCATCTTCACGCATGTCTTCGCGATCGTCTACGGCATGGCCGGTCACCTGTGGGAGCTGCCCGCGCTGGTGCGCGACACGGCCGCCGAGACGGGGCACACCTACGACCAGCTGGGCTTCGTGGGGATCGTGCTGCTGCTCCTGCGCTCCTACAGCATGGGCGCCGGCACCTACACGGGCATCGAGGCCGTGAGCAACGGCATGCCCATCCTGCGCGAGCCCCGCGTGCAGACGGGCAAGCGCACCATGCTCTACATGGCCACCTCGCTCTCGTTCATGGTGCTGGGGCTCATGATCTGCTACGTGTTCTTCAAGATCCAGCCCGTCGAGGGCAAGACGCTGAACGCTGTGTTCTTCGAGACGCTCACCTCGGGCTGGAGCCCGGGCTCGTCGCGCGCCTTCGTGTGGGTCTCGCTCTTCACCGAAGCGGCCATCCTCTTCGTGGCCGCGCAGGCGGGCTTCCTGGGCGGCCCGCGCGTGCTGGCCAACATGGCCCTCGACCAATGGTTCCCGACCCGCTTCACCCTGCTCAGCGACCGCCTCGTCAGCCAGAACGGCGTGCTGCTGATGGGCATTCTCGCCGGCGCCGTGCTGCTGCTCACCGGCGCCTCGGTGCATTACCTCGTGGTGCTGTACTCCATCACGGTGTTCATCACCTTCGTCCTCTCGCAGGCGGGCCTCGTGAAGCACTGGTGGGCGACGCGCGGCCGCACGCCCCATTGGAAGCGCCGCCTGCTCACGGCCACCACCGCGCTTGCGCTGTGCTCCTTCATCCTGGTCGTGGTCACGATCCTCAAGTTCTTCGAGGGCGGCTGGATCACCCTGCTCGCGCTGGTCGCGCTGGTGGGCCTCGCCCTGCTCGCCAAGCGGCACTATGCCAGCGTGACGCGCACGCTGAAGAAGATGGACAGCCTCGTGCAGGCGGCCAAGGCCTCGCAGGGCTCGATGGCCGCGATGTCCGGCACCGCGGGCGCGACGGAGCTCAAGTACGACCCCAAGGCGAAGACCGCCGTGATGCTCGTCTCCGGCTTCGACGGGCCGGGCCTCCACACGCTCTTCAGCATCATCCGGCTTTTCGGCGGGATCTACAAGAACTTCATCTTCGTGGAGATCGGCCTCATCGACGCCGGCAACTTCAAGGGCGAGGAAGAGGTGGAGCACCTCAAGGCCCACGTGAAGGACGAGCTCGACAAGTACGTCGAGTTCACCCGCCGTCACGGCTATTACGCCGAGTCGGTCACCTTGCTCAGCCACGATCCGGTCGAGGGCTGCGCACGGCTGGCGCCCGGCATCATCGAGCGGTTCCCGCAGTCCGTGTTCTTCATGGGCCAGCTGGTGTTCCCCGAGGAGTCATGGGTCTCGAGGTTGTTCCACAACAACACCGTGTTCGCCGTGCAGCGCCGGCTCTACCACCTCGGCATCCCGTTCCTCATCCTGCCGATCCGGGTGAAGCTGAGGGATTAAGAAAAGCGAGGAGCGAGAGCGGGAAGCGTGGAGCAAAACAGCCTTCTGCCTCCTGCTCCTCGCCCCAGCTCCCCGCTATCTCTCGTAATTCGCCGTGATCACCTTCGGCGGCAGGCACTGCGAATCGTTGCAGGCCTGATAGCGGACGCTCACGACCGCGGCGGCAAGCGACTTTTCGGCGTCCGATCCGCGTCGCGCCCGCACGGGAACCCGAACCCAGATCGAGTCCTCGAAGAGGGCGACCTTGCCGCCCAACGCCTCGAGGTCCTTCATTTTCGGCTTGGGGAAAGCCGGCGTTCCGAACGTGAGCCCTTCGCCCGAGGCCTTCACCTCGGTGGGGATCAGGAAGTCGTCGAGCGGCGCGTTCGACTGGATATGCCATCCGTCCGGAATCATCACGCGCACGCGCACGGTCGCCGAATCCCCCCGGAACCCCGGCTGTTCGGCCCGGAAGGTCGCGAGGGGCACGGGCAACGCCGAAGCGGCCATGGCGGCCGAGGCGAGAAAGGGCAGGAGTCGGGCAAGGCGAATCATGCCCCGAAAATACGAAGTTAACGGTTCGTGTTCCTTCATTTTTCGGCGGTCACCGGACCGCCCTAATTCCCGCCGACAACGACGAAGATCAGACCGGGAAGAGCCACCAACGGCGAAGCCGTGCCCCCGAAGAAGTAGTTTTGCCCCCATGTCCCAACTCATGCGCTCCGTTTCGGGAATTCGCGGCATCGTGGGCCCCGATTTCAATCCCCTCGTCATCGCCAAGTACGTGAACGCCTTCGTCCAGCTGACCCGCGCCCGGCGCGTGGTGGTGGGCCGCGACACCCGCCCCACCGGCGCCATGGTGGAGCGGGCGGTGGCCGCGGCCCTGCAGGCCGCCGGCGCGGAAGCCGTGATGCTCGGGGTGGCCACCACCCCCACCGTCGAGATGGAAGTGACGCGGCACAAGGCCGACGCGGGCATCATCGTCACGGCCTCGCACAATCCGCTGGAATGGAACGCGCTGAAATTTCTCGATCGCGAAGGCATCTTCCTGGACGAGTCCGCGGTGAAGAAGCTGTTCGAACTGGTGGACGGCGAATCCTTCGTGTGGCGTGACCATGCCGGCGTCGCCGGGATCTCAAGCGAGGAGGGCGCGGATGCGGCGCACATCGCCGCCACGCTGGCATTGCCGTACGTGGACGTCGAGGCCATCCGCCGCCGCCGCTTCCGCGTGGCCTACGATGCCGTGAATGGCGCGGGCAGCCTGATCGTGCCGCGCCTCCTGCAGGAGCTCGGCTGCGAAGTCTTCGCGATCCACGTGACCCCCGACGGCATCTTCCCGCACGGGGCCGAGCCCACGCCGGAGAACCTGGCGGACCTCGGCCGCGCGGTGCGCGACAACCGCTGCGACGTGGGCTTCGCCACCGACCCGGACGCCGATCGCTGCGCCATCGTCGCCGACGGGGGCAAGGCCATCGGGGAGGAATACACCCTCGCCTTCGCGACCATGCTCGTGCTGGAGCATACGCCGGGGCCCGTCGCCGTGAACCTGTCGACGAGCCGG
>DATAHJ010000156.1:0-3569 GCA_036263275.1 Fibrobacteria bacterium
TTCCGCATCCTGGACGAGGGATTTTCGATCGAGCGGGGTGAAATCACGCCGACGCTCAAGGTGCGACGCCAGGCGGTGGAGGCCCGCCACGCGAAGTTGATCGGGGAGATGTACGAAGAAGAGCGCGGAGCAGGGAGCGAGGAGCCGAAAGCCTTCTAGCGCTCCTCCCCGCTCTCTACTCCCCGCTCTCTACTCCCCGCTCTTCGCTTAGCCCTTCAGCCCGCGAAGATAAAGATCCCACTTCCGCCCGTAGTGCTCGAGCATCGCGAGGGTCATCGCTTCTGCGGCATGTGAGAGCGCGCGCATGAAGCCCGACCATCCGTTGCCCCCCGGAGCATGCCGCACCCAGGGCCCGAGCATGCCGCGCACCAGCGCTTCCTGATCGGGAAAGGGGCGTGATTCCCAACGCAGCGTCGCCTGGATGAAGGCCTCCTCGGCCAATTCGCCCAGCGAGAGCCGCATCTTCTTCCAAGCCTCGAACTCGGCGCCGCGCAGCGTCGCCTCGAGCGCGGGCAGCAGGCGCGTCGCGTCGTCGTCGGCCTTCACGGCGAGGGCATGCCACTCCGCCGCGAACGAGGCCTCGAAGACCTGCAGCCGCCCGCCGATCGAGGCCCATTGCCGCGCGCAGTCGGTGGCCATGTCGTGCCCGGTCTGCAGGTAGAGCATGCGCGCTTCCTGCCGTCCACCCTTGCCGGCCAGCACGACGCCGCCCTTCTCTTCTCCGTCCTCTTCCCCGCCGCCGTTGGAAACGATCCATTGGTTACGGTTGAGAAAAGGCAACAGCGCGGCGGGGGCGAGGCGCGCTTCCCAGCGCTCGCGGAACTCGGCGTACTTGAGCTTCGTGTCGCGCGCGAGGTCGTCGAGCACGCGGTGGACGCCGCGCCCCACGGCGGGGGCCGGTTCGCCGCGCACCGCGTCGGTGCGGTCGAGCAAAGTACGCAGCAGCAGTGTATGACGGGGTTCCATCCAGCCCGAGAGCCGCGCCAGCGCGGCGCGCGCGCCCAGCGGGTCCGGGGTCTCCGCTTCCTCGACCTTCGCGGCCTTCGAGCGCGCCGAGGCCTTCGCCTTCGGGACGGCCGGAGCCGGGATCACCGCCTGGAAAGGCGCGAGGGATTTTTCGAGGGATCGGGCCAAGGAAACGACCGTGGATGCGTGGAATGTCTTGGTGCGAAGGATAACGAGGGAACGACTGACCGATCCCGTTACCCCCGCCCCCTTAAATCAAGGCCTTGTAGGCGGCCGCGTCCATCAGCTCGCTGGTGTCGCCCGCGACCTTGATGCGCAGGATCCAGCCCTTGCCGTACGGATCGGAGTTGACCACGCCCGCGTCGCTCGCGAGGTCGCCGTTCACCGCCTCCACCGTGCCCGAGACAGGGGCGTACAGCTCGGCGACGGTCTTCACGGCCTCGATGGTGCCGAAGCTCTCGCCGGCCTTCAGGGTCGCGCCGACCTTGGGCAGCTCGACGAACACGATGTCGCCCAGTTCGCGCTGCGCGTGGTCGGTGATTCCGACCGTGGCGACGCCGCCCTCGACGAGGGCCCATTCGTGATCCTTGGTGTACTGAAGATTGTCGGGTACTGCGGACATGGCTTTCTCCTCGGGGCGGGAAAATAGCTTCTTCGGGGACCATTTTTTGCCTTTTGCTCCCCACTCTGGACTCCCCGCTCCTCGCTACCTTTCCCCCCGATGTCCCCCCTCGCCTCCGACGCCTTCTGGTCCCCCATCGTCTCCCGCCCCGTCGCCGTGCTGGGCTACGGCGTGGAGGGGCGCAGCACGCTGCGCCACCTGCTGCGCCAAGGCGCGCGCGACGTGGTCGTGCTCGACAAGGCCGCGCCCACGGATCCTTTGCCCGAGGGCGTGCGCGGAAGCTTCGGCCCCGATTATCTCAAGGGCCTCGCGGAGGTCGCGATCGCGTTCCGCGCACCGGGCGTGCGCCCGCTGGTCCCGGAGGTCGAGGCCTTCGTCGCGCGCGGCGGATTTTTGACTTCGCAGGTCGAGGCGGCCCTCGCGCTCGCCGGACGCGATCGCGTGATCGGTGTCACGGGAACTCTCGGAAAGGGCACATGCTGCTCGCTCCTCTCGGCCATGCTTGCAGCCGGGAACATTCCCCACGCCCTCGCCGGCAACATCGGCCTCCCTCCGCTCGACGCGCTCGACGACTTGCCCCAAGGCGCGCTCCTGCTGCTCGAGCTGAGCAGCTTCCAGCTTTCCACCTTGCGCGAAAGCCCGCGCGCCGCGGTGGTGGTGCGCACCACCACCGAGCATCTCGACTGGCATGCCGACCAGGCCGAATACTGGGCGCACAAGGCCAACCTCGTGCGCTTTCAAAAGCCGGGCGACTTCTGCGTCTACTATGCGGACGCCGATGGCTCCGCGTGGATCGGAACGTTGGGGGAAGGGAAGAAGATCGCGGTGGGCTCCTCCGGCATCGTTCGCATCGTCCGGGATTCGCTGGAGGCCCCGGGCGCCGGGCTTCGCCTCCGGCTCGCCGAGACGCGCCTGACGGGCGCGTTCAACCTCGAGAACCTCGCCGCCGCCGCGGCCGCCGCGCTCGAACTGGGCGTCTCCGCGGAAGACATCGCGGCGGCCGCGCGCGCGTTCGCGCCGCTGGAGCATCGCCTTGAGTTCGTGCGCGAGGCGGGTGGCGTGCGCTACTACAACGACTCCTACGCCACCCGCCCCGAGGCCGCCCTGGCCGCGGCGCGCGCGCTGGCTGAAACCGATCTCGGTCTCATCCTGGGCGGCTCGGAGAAATTCGCCGACTTCGGCGAACTCGCGGCGGGCCTCGCGGCCCTGCCGCGCCTGCGCGCGATCGCGCTCATCGGACAGACAGCCGAGAGGCTCGAGGCCGCGCTCCGCGAAGCGGGAGCGTTGGACAAAGAAACCGGAAGGGCGTGGCGGCGCTGCGCCACGCTCGAGGAGGCCGTGGATTTTCTTCGGCAGGAAATCACGGCCGGCTCGATCCTGCTCTCCCCCGCTTGCGCTTCGTTCGGGCTCTTCAAGGACTACAAGGAGCGCGGCAAGGCGTTCAAGAAGATCGTGGCGGGGCTGTAGGGCCGCGTCCTCGACATCCCGCTTGTATTTATGTCTGATTTGACATAAATTAGGTTCATGAGCCCGCGAGACAAACCCTTGGTCTGGCTGCACGGGACCGTCACGACACCGCCGTTTTCCTGGGTTGCGCGAATCGAGGCAGGATATCTGCTGCGACGCTTGCAACAGGGCGAGAATCTGTCTTTGCCCCATTCGCGTCCCATGCCTTCGATCGGCGGCAGGTGCCACGAGTTGAGGATTCAGGATGAGGGCAAGAGTTGGCGGGTTGTTTACAGGCTGGATTCCGATGCGATCGTGATCGCGGAGGTATTCGAGAAGAAGACTCAACAGACCCCGCAGGCGATCGTGAATACCTGCAAGGCCAGGTTCAGGGATTATGACGCGACATGAAGGAGGCAAGATGAAATCCGACAAGAAAAAGCGCCTGGAGGCGAAAGGGTGGAAGATCGGATCAACGGCCGAATTCCTGGGCCTGACACCTGAGGAGTCCGCCTACGTTGAGCTCAAGGTCGTG
>DATAHJ010000157.1:0-2717 GCA_036263275.1 Fibrobacteria bacterium
CCGTCCACGCGGTCCGCGAGCGGAGGCGCGTACAAGTCCTGCCGGAAGGCGCGCAGGAATCCGGCATCGTCAAAGCGCAAGGTGAAGCGGCAGGCGCCCCGTTGCGACGTCATGCCCTCCAAGCGAAATGCCAGCTCGCGCGGACCCGCCGTGCACGAAGTCGCCGCCAGCGAATCACCGGACGAAGGCGCGGCCAGCAGCGGAATCCCCATGAAATGGTTGGAGGCCCGGAGGCGCAAAAGCGACATCACGGTGGGCGCGATGTCCACTTGCGAGACGGGACGCGGACGAACCTCTCCGCGCGGAATGCCGGGACCGCTCATCCACAGCGCGGTCCAGGTCTGGCCTTGGCCCGGGATGCCGTCGCGATCCGAGGCGCGAAAGAGCGGAGGATTGGCGATGGCATGGTCGCCCACCACGATCACGATCGTGGGACGATGACGCGGGCCGTTTCGAATGGCGTCGAGCACGATTCCCACCGAGGAATCCATGTAGGCCAGCACGCGACGATAGCGATCGGCGGGATTGTCCGGATTGGGCCCGTAGCCCGGAGGAAGCTTGTAAGGCGTGTGGGTCGTGGTGCTCATCCACAGGGCGAAGAGGGGTTTGCCGGCGGGCACTTCGCCCAGGAGCTTGGCAAAGCGATCCGCGATCAAATGATCGGCGTTACGGTTCGCGTCATATTCCCAGAAGTCGTACCAGCGCGAGAACCAGGGGGTGATGTTGTCGAAGCCGGGATCCGAGGCCGTGAGCGCCGCGCGGTAATACCCCGCGCGGCCCATGATCTGGGGAAGCGCGCGCACATGGGTGCCGGGGTGATCCACCAGCAGCGACATGCCGGGATGCGCCCATATTCCGAGTTGCGTGGACGTGAAGCCCTCGATGGAGGGATAGCCCCCGCTCTGCGCATGCGGGAAGAACACGCCCTCGCGCGCAAGGCCGCACAGGCGCGGGATGTTGGCGCAGGCGGCCGGGTCGCGAAGGTCCACCGCCCAGCCGCGCAGGGTCTCGAT
Source organism: Fibrobacteria bacterium (assembly GCA_036263275.1). GTDB lineage: Bacteria > Fibrobacterota > Fibrobacteria > UBA11236 > UBA11236 > UBA11236. The sequence continues at coordinate 1,014 of DATAHJ010000157.1, forward strand.
GACGAGCAGGACCACGTCGGGCCGCTCCGCCTCGGGGCGCGCGCGGAAGGCGGCCATGAGCGAGTCTTCAGCGGGTTCGACGCGCCAGAAGGGATAGCGTCCCGGAACCGGAGTCGCGCCCGGATGGCCGGAAGCTGCCAACCATTTTATCCCGTCCTCGTAATCGCGCGGCGGCAGCGTGTGGAGGAAGCGGTACGCGAGGTCGCCGCCCAATCCCCACGCGACGGGATGGATCCGGCGCCAGCGCATCGCGGACTTTCCGAACCACCATTTGGACGACAGTCCCGTCGCCGCGATGGCGAGCGCCACGACGATCGCCGTGAACCTCGGGCTGTTACTGTAGGCGCCGCGCCGTGTCCAGAGGACAAGGACCAGGGAGACAAGCGCCGTGATGGCGAACCCGAGGAAGAAGACCTTCGGCGATCCTCCCAGGATGCGGATGATGAAGGACGAATCCATGCTCCCGCGGAGATAGGTGTCGATCCAGGAAAGGGTGAGGTGCTGGCTCATCCAGCGCATCAGCTCGGCGTCGAAATGCGCCGCGACGAGATAGAGGATGCCGAGGAGGGTCGCGAGCCAATGAAGCGTCCAACGGCGCCGCGTGGTGAGAACACCGTCGATCAACATGCCCAGGAGCGCCAGCACCGCGATCGGGCCCGCCTCCGCGACGAGCGAATGCGGCAGGAAACGGGTCCAGTTCTCCACCAGGGGGCCGCCGCCCGGCGCGGGGGCGAAGTACAACCAGAGCAGAAGCAGGACGCGACCCGACCACAACAACGCGCCCCAAACGAACCAGAACCGGCCGCCGGAAATTTTCATAGCTGCCAACTGTAGCTGTTTCCCAAGGTCATGGTAAGGTTTTGATACAATTTTCCCCCATCCAGAACCGCGAAAATACAAGGACTAACTTCTTCGGATGGACCCCTCCCCTTTTACGCTCGATTTGGCCCTCGCGGAAGCCATGCGATTGGACGCCGCGCGGAATCGCGCCGGCGCCGCATCCCTTCTCGATGCCGCCCTCGCGAAGAATGAAAAAGCGCCCGCCGCGCTGCGTTTCCGCGCATCGCTCCTGCGCGCGGAGCTGGCGGCGGACGCAGGCGACCTGATCGAGGCGCGCGGGCGACTTGCCGAGGCGCTGCAAATACGCCTGGACGCGAAGGAGCGCGCGGGACTTTCCGCCGAAGCACGGCGCGCCGATGATCTCGAGACGTTCCTCACCCACCGCGGCTGCGCAGGGTGAGGTGAGGAGACGCCAGGCCCTCAGGGCCTAAGCGGCCTTGGGATCGGGTCCATACTTGTTGTCGCCCGGCTGGCCCTCGGTGCACAAGAACACCAGCACGACGATGGCCCCGACCAAGGGAATGAACATCAGGAGGAACCACCATCCGCTGCGCCCGGTGTCGTGCATCCGCCGGACGAAGACGGCCAGGCCGGGAAGAAACGTGGCAAGACAGTAGGCCATGTAGGGGAACACCCCCACGTAGTTGTCGTTCCACAGCCCGACCATGGCTATGCCCCACAGCACCGCCCCCGCGAGGGCGTTGAACAAGGTGAACATCCAGTATTCGCGGCGGCGGGCGCGACCCGTGAACACCGCATATTTCTTCAGGACGTCCAGGTATTCCTTCATCGTGATCTCCTTCCGGGCAGGGCCCGCCATGAGGACGTGAAAAGGCTGGGAATCAAAATAATCATTCCGTATCG
>DATAHJ010000158.1:0-8278 GCA_036263275.1 Fibrobacteria bacterium
ATATCGTTTTTTTCGATGTGTCTTTATATTGAGGTCGTGGCATAGTATAAAACCCCCTAACCTTCCATATAAGTTCAATCGATTCGGGTCAGCACTTCGGGCCCGTTGCGCGTCATCGCCACCGTGTGCTCGAACTGCGCGGACAGCGAGCCGTCGCGGGTGTACACCGTCCAGCCGTCCTTGTTGTCGACGAACACGCCGGCCTTGCCTTCGTTCAGCATCGGCTCCACCGTGAACACCATGCCCTCGCGGATGCGGTCGCCCCGGTCGCGCGTGCGGTAGTGCAGCACGTTCGGCTCCTCGTGGAAGCCGCGGCCGATGCCGTGCCCGCAGAACTCGCGCACCACCCCGTAACCGAATTCGTCGGCCAGCTCCTGGATGGCGCTGCCGATGTCGCCGAACCAGCCGCCCGGCACGGCCGCGGCGATGCCGTCGTCCATCGCGCGCTCGGCGACGTCCATCAGCTGCTTCGTCTCCTTCGAGACCTTGCCCACCGCGAAGGTGCGCGACGTGTCGCCGTGATAGCCGTTCAGCAGGCAGGTCACGTCGATGTTGATGATGTCGCCTTCCTTCAGGACGTAGTCGCCGGGGATGCCGTGGCACACCACGTTGTTCACGGACGTGCACACCGACTTGGGGAAGCCGTGGTAGTTCAGCGGGGAAGGGTAGGCCCCCGCCTTGATCGTGGCGTCGTGGACGAAGGTGTTGATGTCGTCCGTGGTGATGCCGGGCTTCACGAGCTCGCCCGCGCGCGCGAGGATCTCGGCGGCCAGCCGGCTCGAATCGCGGATGAGGGCGATTTCGCGGTCGGACTTGATCTTGATAGCCATGGAAGCGGGAACCCTTGAATTAAGCCTGGCCCGCGCCGTCGTTCGTTCCGCTGCCCGCCTCCTCGCCGGCTTCATTGCCGGTGAAAGCCTGCCAGTAGAACTGGTGCAGGAGCATGCCGAGCACCTTCTTCTCGTCGTCCGACTTGATCAGGTCCTCGAGCAGCGGCACCATGCGGTCGGCGCCCTTCTTGTCCGTCTGCTTCAGGCCGCGGTAGGCCTGCTCGAGATACACCGAGGCGCGCTCGCGGATCACCTCGCCGAGGTGCTTCTCGTCGGGCAGCGCCTTCTTGATGAAGGGGATGCCGTGCTTCTGCGCGGTGTTCTTGATCGCCATCTCCTCGACGAGGCCGACGAAGGAGATCGCCTGCCCCGAGTTTCCGGCGCGGGCGGTGCGGCCCGAGCGGTGCACGTACACCTCGGAATCATCCGGATGGTCGTACATGAACACGTGCGAGAGGCCGTTGATGTCGATGCCGCGCGCGGCCACGTCGGTGGCCACCAGGAAGCGGATCTTGCCGTCCTTCAGGTCCTGCATCACCTGCTGGCGCTCCTTCTGCCCCACGTCGCCCGAGATCGCGCCCACGCGGAGGCCGCGCGCGCGCAGGTACTCGTGGACGTAGGCCGTGTCGCGACGCGTGTTGCAGAAGATGATGGCCGACTCGGGATTCTCCAGCTCGATGACCTGCAGCAGCGCCTTGTCCTTGTCGTGCGGATCGACGACGTAGTAGACGTGCTCCATGCTCGACACCGAGACCTCGGTGGGGCACAGGCTCAGGAACTTGGGCTTGCGCATGAACTCGTTGGCGAGGCGCTTCACGTTCACGGGCATGGTGGCCGAGAACAGGTAGGTGCAGCGATCCTTGGGCAGGAACGACTGGATGCGCTTCATGTCGGGATAGAACCCCATGCCCAGCATCTCGTCGGCCTCGTCCATGACGAGGTCGCGGACCGACTTGAGGCTGAGGTTGCCGTTCATGATATGGTCGAGCAGGCGGCCGGGCGTGCCGACCACGATGTGCACGCCCGCCTTGAAGGCGTCGAGCTGCGGGCCGTAGGCCACGCCGCCGTACACGGCGACCGAGCGGATGCCGAGGGGCTCGCCGAACTTCTTCGCCTCTTCATGGACCTGCAGCGCGAGCTCGCGGGTGGGGGTCATGATCAGCAGCTGCGGCATCGCATGGCTCTTCTCGATGACCTCGAGGAGCGGGAGCAGGAAGGCGCCCGTCTTGCCGGAGCCGGTCTTCGACTGCACGATGATGTCCTGCGCGCCGAGGATGTAGGGCGCGGCCTTCTTCTGGACCAGCATCAGGTCGCTCCAGCCGTTGCCGCGGACGACGTCCTGCAGGGCGGGCGAGAGCTTGTCGAGCGTCAGGTCGGGAAGCGGTGGCTGGGGCTCGACGATGCGGATGGAGGCGTCGCCGGAGTAGGGCGTGGATTGGGCCTGCGCGCCGCCCTCGTCGGAAGAAGAAGCGGATATCGGGTCGTTCATGCGGTCGTTTCTTCGTTTTCGAAAGGGAAAGGAAGGGAAAAAGATAGCTTCCATTGCTACTATTCCTCCCCTCACGGGCGGTTCCCCGCCGGTGATCCCGTGGCCGTACCGCGCAGGCGGAAGGCCCCAGGAGAGGTGGCCGAGCTGGTCGAAGGCGGCGGTTTGCTAAACCGTTGTAGGATTGTAACGATCTTACCAAGGGTTCGAATCCCTTCCTCTCCGCGGGATCCCGGAGGATCCGATTCCGGAGAAAACCGAACATCGGACCTACCCGGAACGAGCCCCCACCATGACTTCCTCCCCCGTCCGCGTTCGCTTCGCTCCCAGCCCCACCGGCTACTTGCACGTGGGCGGCGCCCGCACCGCCATCTTCAACTGGCTGTTCGCCCAAAACATGGCGAAGACCGTCGGCGGCGAATTCCTGCTGCGCGTCGAGGATACCGACCAGACCCGTTACGACGCAAACGCCCTGGTGGAGTTGATCGCCGATCTCAAGTGGCTCGGGCTCGACTGGGTTGAAGGCCCCGAACAAGGCGGCCCGCATGCGCCCTACTTCCAGTCGCAAAGGCTCCCGCTTTACAAGGCGGCTTCCGATCGCATGATGGCCGAAGGCAACGCCTACCCGTGCTTCTGCACCTCGGAGCGCCTCGAGGAACTGCGCGAGCAGCAGAAGGCCAACAACCTGCCCGCGGGCTATGACCGCCGCTGCCGCAACCTGCCCATCGACGTGGCCGCGCAGCGCGTCGCCGCGGGCGAGAAGCACGTCGTGCGCCTCAAGGCGCCGTTCCACGGCGAGACCGTCTTCACCGACTTCATCCGCGGCCCCATCAGCTACCAGAACCGCATCCTCGACGACATGGTGCTGCTCAAGGGCGACGGCTTTCCCACCTACCACCTCGCCAACGTGGTCGACGACCACGACATGCGCATCACCCATGTGCTGCGCGGCGACGAGTGGATCCCCAGCACCCCGCGCCACATCCTGATCTACCGCGCGCTCGGATACGAGCCGCCGGTGTTCTGCCACCTGCCGGTGATCCTGGCCGAGGGCGGCGGCAAGCTGAGCAAGCGCAAGGGGGCGGCTTCCGTCGGCGACTACCGCGACCTCGGGTATCTGCCGGAGGCCATGGTGAACTTCCTCTCGCTCCTGGGCTGGAGCCCGGGCGAAGACCTGGAGTTCATGGAACGCGACGTCCTCATCGAGAAGTTCTCGCTCGACCGGGTGAATCCCAAGAGCGCGGTGTTCGACGAGAAGAAGCTGGAGTGGCTGAACGGCCAGTACTTCCTCCGTCGCGATCCCGAATACTTCCTGCCGCTGGTGAAGCCGCTGTGGGCCAAGGCCGGCGTCGACGTCGACGCCGTGCCGGAGGCGCGTCTCCTGCAGATCATCGGCCTGCTGAAGGACCGCTCCAAGCGCCTCCCCGATTTCGTCGAGACGGGCCTGTACTTCTTCCGCGATCCGGACGGCTACGAGGAGAAGGCGCGCGCGAAGCACTTCGTCGCGGGCGCGGCCGAATTACTCGAAGCCTTGGCGGCGGTGGTCGAGGGCGCGGAGTTCTCCGTCGCCGGGCTGGAAGCGGCCTATAAGGCTTACGCGGAGGCCAACGGCCGCAAGGCCGGCGAGCTCATCCATCCCACGCGCCTGGCGATCTCGGGCATTCCCTTCGGCCCCGGCCTCTACGAGCTGATGGAGGCGCTGGGCAAGGACGTCGTGCTGCGGCGGATGCGCGTTGCCGTGGACCGGATCAAGGGCGGCGTGTAAGGACGACCCATGGGTCGCCCTTACAATCTGATCAGTCCAATCGTCCCGCCGCCCAATCGCGCAGCAGCGCGATCACCTCGGCGCGGCGAGGCGTGCGCGCGTTGCGCACGTACCAGCCGGACGTTCCCACGCCCGCGTACAATGCGCCTTGCGTGTCGAGGCCGCTGAGAAGCCCGCTCACGAAGCCGCCGTTGAAGTGATCGCCCGCGCCGGTCGAGAGCTTCGGCTCCGGGCAATACGGCCCGTCGACCGCGGCATTATCGCCGCCGAGGGACGCGCCCGCGCCGCGCACGGCGTGCACCACCACGCCATGCAGTCCCGCCGCTTCCGCGATGCGGATGGCGGCCTCCATCAGGCCGTTCTTGTCCTCCGACAACTTCGCGCGCAGCCCCAGGACTTCGCCGACCTGTTCGGCCTCGCGCAGGTTGAGGCCGAGGACGCAGCGGGCCTTTTCGTTGAGGCGCCGTATTTGTCCCAGTGCTCGGGCCAGGTCCGCGCGCTCGCGCTTCTCGGGGTCGGCGAGGTCGAAGAAGAAACGAACGGAGGATTGCTCGGGCACCTCCTTGACCAGTGCGATCAACCCTTCGAGGATGCCCTCCATCCCCGTCAACATCGTCCAGTTGGTGCACGCCAGGAGGTCGGATTTCAGCACGAGGTCCTGCAGGCGTTCCGGGCCCACCTCCGAAAGCAGGCGCTTCCAGTTGGCATCGGCGATGGTGTCGAGCTTGCCGAACATGATCTTGCCGTCGAGGAACTCCACGGCATCGGTGCGGCCGGGATTCCCCACGGAGATCAGTTCGATCGGACCGCCCTCCGCCAGGGGCGCGAACACCGGATGCCGGTTCGGGTGGCCGAGCAGGCCGATGCAGGTGACCTTGCCCCCCATGCCGCTCACGGCCATGGACATCAGCGGTCCGTTGCCGCCGGGCTTGACCTGCTGCGGAACCATCTCGATGTTGGCCGACTTGCCCGCCGCCGCCGCGATGCGCGCGGAGAACTCCCCGATGGTGCGGATGCGGTCGTAGTCGCCCTGGCCGCGCCGCAGGGACACGGCATGCAGGATCTCGTCGACGAAGCCGTCGAAGCCGATCGTGAAACGGGTGTCCGCGAAGCGCGCCGCGCTCTTCTCGAGATCGTCGGCGGCGCCTTGGATTGCTTGCGCGTGCGCGTTCATGGAGGCCCCTTTCACGGGGCGAAATCTAGAACGTCCGGGACGCCTAGAACGTCCGGGACGCCTAGAACGTGAAGGCGATCTCGGAGCCCAACGACAGGCGCGGAGCCGATCCGTCGCCGTTGATGAGGGGCTTGGTCAGGGCCGTCCACAGCTGCCATTGCGCGCGCGCCGCGGGGTAGACGTAGAGCGTGGGACTGAACCAGAACGACTCGTCGCGGCCCGCGTTGAAGCTGGTGTTGCGGTATTCCAGCGAGACGCTCGTCGAGAAGGTCTTGTTGAGGGCCATGCCCGGCTCGGCCTGCAGGATGCAATCGTCCAGGGGTTTCCACGTCAGCGTGCTGCGGGGACTGTTCGGCGAGGGCACTTCGCCCTTGTCGCTGATGAAGACCGTGCCCGCGACGAAGTAGGGTTCCATGGTGTAGCGGGGTTCGACCAGCACGAAAGTTCCGGGATCGGTGTCGGGATTCCAGTACTGCATGCCCGTGCTGGCATGCAGCTCCAGCACGTCCTCGAAGCCGGCGTCGAAGGAGACGCCGAGCTCGAAGGGCAACGCGCCCGGCACCCCAAGCGTGTAGCGGAGCGAAGGCGTCCAGCTGACGTTCTCACGGATGGCGCGCGTCCAGCGTCCGAAGACCGACCAGTCGCCGCGCATGCCGGCGGAGTCCGTGGCCATGCCCGCCTGCACCAGCAGGTTGCCGTGGCGGATGCCCGCGCCGCGCAGCGAGTGCTCGCCCACGACGGCCGCCGAGCGCTTGTAGCGGTAGTACTGGAAATATCCGGAGCCGCCGATGAGGTCGCCGACCATCAGGATGGTCTTGTCGTCGGCTTTCCAGTTGACCTGCACGCCGTCGAAGGCGAGCGGAGTCCAGGTGTTGCCGGCGCCTTGGCGCGGAACGGTTCCGTCGCGCAGCGTGGTGCGCACCACGGCATAAAGCCGCGGATTCAGCAGCACTTGGGTGGTGAGATCGGCCTCAAGGCCGGTGAGATGATGGGCCTCGTCGAGGGCGCCATAATCGGAGGCGAAGTCGGCGTCCACCATGCCCGAAAACACGAGTCGGCGGGCCGCAGCCTGACTTTCCTGCTGCGCGAAACCTTCGGCTGCCAGGACCAGGGCGGATGCAAACAGGAGCGTAATAATGGGCTTCATGGGGCGCACAGCGGGGGAATTTAGCTAGGAGGGCGATAATCTTGACGTGAAAGCGGGCCATTTGCGCAAATTGGCACAACTTTTCTCAAGATGACAAAATGGCTCCCAAACAAAAAAAGGCCCCTCCGCAGGGAGGGGCCTTTTCCATGAAGAAGCCGGAAATCAGAGGACTTCGTCGCCGGTCTCGCCGGTGCGGATGCGCAGGGCGCTCTCGACCGGAAGCACGAAGATCTTGCCGTCGCCGATCTTGCCCGTGCGGGCCTTCTCGGAGAGGGACGCGACCGCCTTGGCGACCAGGTCGTCGGGCACGACGATCTCGAGCTTGACCTTGGGGATGAAGTCGGTGTGGTACTCGCTGCCGCGGTAGAGCTCGGTGTGGCCCTTCTGGCGGCCGAAGCCCTTGACCTCGGTCACGGACATGCCGCTGAGGCCGATGTCCTGGATGGCGGCCTTGACCTCATCCAGTTTGAAAGGCTTGATATAGGCGACGATCAATTTCATGGGGGTATCCTCCGGATTTCGGCTATGGACTCCGGGTTAAGATACATTCCCCGGAAGATTCCGGCGTCCGGATTTCCGTCGCGATTCGTTACGGAAATGGACGGGAGCAGGGGGAATTCAGGAATTCCCCCCGTGGCCGATTCGCGGGCCAAACCCGTCTCCGATCAGAACCGGAAGATGATTTCGGAGCCCGCGTACAGGTCCGCGGAGCCGCCGGCCACGGGGAACACGCCCTGGGCCCAGATCCACCACTCCACTCCCGAACCGGGGTAGATGTACAGGGTCGGCACTGCCCAGAAGGCGTTTCCGACGTCGGCATCGAGGCTGGGAACATGATACTCGAGGGGCAGGCCCACGGAGAAGGTCTTGCCCAGCGACATGCCGGGCTCGACATACACGAAGAAGTCGTCGAAGGTCGCACGGCCGCCGCGCAGCAGCGTGGAGACGCTGTCGGCCAAGGGGCTGGGCAGCGTGGTGGTGGGCACGTTGGGAGCGGCCTTCGTCCCCTTCTCGTTGTAGAAGATCGTGGCGGCCACGGTGTAGGTGTCATGCGCCCAGCTGGGTTCGACGAGCAGCGTGTAGCCCAGGTCGTAATCGCTGCTCCAGTAGTTGGCGGCGACGTCGGCCTTGAGCGCATATTCGCCGAAGGAGCCCTTGAAGGAAAGGCCGCCCTCGACCGGCGTGGCGCCGGTCGCGAAGGTTTGCTTCACCGCGGGCGTGAGCGTCATGTTCGGAGCGAGGGCGTAGTCGTACTTGACGAAGGTCGACCACTGCGTGGCCGGCACCGGATTGCCCGAGGTGTCGGTGGCGCCGAGGCCGGAAACGCCCGTCGCGACGCTCAGGCCCTTCCAATCCGCGCCCACGCCGCGCAAGGCGCGTTCGCCCACGACCACGGCAGCGCGCTTGTTGAGATAGTAGTTGAAGTATCCCACGCCCGGGATGATGTCGCCGACATGCAGCGTGAGGTCATCATTGTAGGCCCAGTTCAGCGCGGCTCCGTCGAAGCGGACCGGCGCCCAGGTGGCGTCGGCGCCTTGCGCGGGCACCACGCCGTCGGTCATCGTCGTGTAGATCACGCCGTTCAAGCGGGACGTGAAGACGACGGTGGTCGTGAGGTCCGCCTCGAGGCCCGAGTTGGCGTTGCCGTCGTTCACGTTCGCGGAGAAGTCGGCGTCGACGTAGCCGCTGAAGCGAATGTCGGGCTTGGAGGATTCCTGCGCGGGGGAGGAAACGGCCAAGGCCGCGGTCAATGCCAGCAGCGACGAAAGCGGAGTGCGGATAGAAGTATTCATAGTGTTACGGCGAGGAATCTAGCTCCGGGGTTCCCCATTTCGGCCTAAAACGGAGGGTTTTGCCGAAACGGCAAACGAATGAC
>DATAHJ010000159.1:0-5112 GCA_036263275.1 Fibrobacteria bacterium
CGCCCGGCTCGAACTGGTCGAGCAGCGCGTCATAGGGCGACTCGACGTAGCCGAGGCAGTCCGCCTCGCACCGCTTGAGCTCGACCATTTTCTTCAGCCAAGGAAGAAAGTCGGCAGGCGATCCCTTTCCGTCGTTCGCGGCGCGGGCCTTGGCCCACGCCTGCTGCGAGAGCGACGCCGTGCGGGCCAAATCCTCCGCGAGGTCGGCGGGAATCTTGCGGGCCATCTCCGCGTCGCGGCGCAATTCGCGCACCAGCGCGCGCTCGCGCGGCGCAAGGCTGTCCGCCGCGGCGGACGCGGCTTCGATCAGCGCCCAGTGAGCCCCCGAAACCTGTCGCTCATGCAGCACGGCGCCCAGCGCCGCGAGGCTCTCGGCGCGCGCCTCGCCGCCCTTGCCGGGCATGACGGTTTCCTGGTCCCAGCCGAGCAGGCCGGAGGCGGAACGAAGGGCCCCGATTTCACGGGCGGATTTGCGGAGTGGCGCGAGATCGAATGGCGAAAGATCGTGAGGCATGCGCGAAAAGTAGGTTCGGGACAGGGCGAATCCCGGCCCGGATTTCCTTGTATTTCCCCACGACCGTTACCTCGGACGTGCCATTTTTCGCGTTTTTCGAACAAAGTGACACGCTAATTTTTGCGTTTCACCCTGACCCGAACCGCTCCCCGAACCTATTTTTCCCCTCCTATGTACAAGTACATCATCATGGGCATCCAGGGCTGCGGCAAGGGCACTCAGGCGAAGCTGTTGTGCGAGGCGTACGACTTCGTGCACATCTCGATCGGCGACCAGTTCCGCTGGCACATCGCCAACCACACCAAGCTCGCCGCCAAGGTCAACCGCATCATCTCGGGCGGCCAGATGGTGGGCGACGACCTCGTCGCCAAGGTGGTGTCCGAGCGCCTCTCGTGGCACGACTGGAACTACGGCTTCGTGCTCGACGGCTTCCCGCGCACCTTCGCGCAGGCGGAGTTCCTCTTCGAGAACTTCAACATCAACGCCGTGATCCACATGGAGGCGCCCGACAGCCTCGTGCGCGAGCGCGTGCTCGCCCGCCGCGTCTGCTCGGGCTGCGGCCTCGACTACAACCTCATCGGCCACCGCCCGAAGGAAGAGGGCATCTGCGACGTGTGCGGCGGCGCCCTCACCACCCGCAGCGACGACCACACCGAGGCCATCGAGAAGCGCCTCGCCGACTACCACGAGAAGACCGAACCCATGCTCCGGTATTTCCGCCGTCTCGGAATCCTCGTGGACGTCAACGCCACCCAGAGCATCCCGCGGGTCCACAACGACATCCGGACGGCCCTGGGACTCCCTTCCGAGGCCCGCCCCCTGAACTCGCTGACCCTCCATTCCGAGCGGGAATTCGCCAAGGGGCTGCCCTCCTAGCCTTTCTCCCGGGCCTTCGGCTTGGTAACTTCTGCGGCCGGCCCGTTTGTGGGCCGTGCCAAGGAAAGGCGACATGAAGGGCATCATCCTCGCCGGCGGCGCCGGCTCCCGTCTTTACCCCCTGTCGAAGGTGGCGAGCAAGCAGCTCCAGCCCGTCTACGACAAGCCCATGATCTACTACCCGCTCTCGACCCTCATGCTGGGCGGGATCCGGGAAATCCTCCTCATCTCCACGCCCGACGACGTCCCGCGCTTCGAAGCCCTGCTCGGCGACGGCTCGCAGTGGGGCCTTTCCATCGCGTACAAGGTCCAGCCCAAGCCCGAGGGGCTCGCGCAGGCCTTCATCCTCGGCGAGGAATTCCTGGGCGGAAGCCCGGCCACCTTGATCCTGGGCGACAACATCTTCTACGGGAAGATGAAGCTCGACGAGGTGATCGGGGGCTTCTCCGCGGGCGCGACGGTGTTCGGTTATCCTGTCGGCGACCCCGAGCGTTACGGCGTGGTGGAATTCGACGCCAAGGGCAAGGTCGTGGGGCTCGAGGAAAAGCCCGCCAAGCCGAAGTCGAACTACGCCGTGCCGGGCCTGTACGTGTACGACTCCACGGTGTGCGCCAAGGCGCGCGCGCTGAAACCTTCGCCGCGCGGCGAGCTGGAGATCACCGACCTCAACAACGTCTACCTGCGCGAGGGCGGCCTCAACGTGTCGCTGCTCGGTCGCGGCATCGCGTGGCTCGACACGGGAACGCATGCGTCCCTCCTCGAGGCGAGCCATTTCATTTATACGCTGGAGGCCCGCCAAGGCCTCAAGATCGGCTGCCCCGAGGAGATCGCCCTCCTGCGCGGCTTCATCGACAAGGCCCGCCTGCGCAAGACGCTCGACGCCATGCCGAAGTCGCCCTATCGCGAATATCTGGAGAAATTGTTCGGGTAAGGAGTCAGTTACGAGTGACGAGTTACGAGTTGAACACAAGAAGACCCTCTCTTCTTATTCGTAACTCGTAACTAAAAACCCTTCTCCTAGAATACGATCTTGAAGCCTAGGCTTCCGAGCTTGTCTTCGTTGTCAATCACGTTATCGTCGAAGAAGACGTACGAGTAATACAGTCCCGCCAAGTTGGAGCGCCCCACCAGCAACAGGTTGGCCGTCGCGGTCCACTTCTGCTCGACTTGGCCGTGTTCGCGAATCCAGGCGTACTGGTTCAGGTCGAGGTAGGTCCCCCACTTGCCCCAACGGCCGAGGTGGTAGCGGAACAGCGCGTCCTCCGAATAACGATAGTCGCTGTTCTGCGCGATCCAGATGGAGTTCGGCCCATACAGGAAAGCGCCCAGGTTCAGCTGGTAATCCCACTTCTCCGGGATGCGCGAGAGCGGGTCGCGCGGACGCTTGAGGTCGCGGTAGCGCTCCGTCAGGTACTGCGGATAGGCGCCCTTGCTCCCGAAGCCGAAGCGAAAGCTGTTCCACCAAATCGACCCGTCCGCCTCCTCCGCGCCGATGGCGTGGATGCATTCATGCAGCAGGAGGCCGCTGATCAGCCAGGAGTCGAACTCGTAACGATAGCCCGGCGTCAGCGTGTAGCGGATGCGGTGCAACTGGAAGGCGCTCGTGTCGGACCGCTCGATGATCGTGCTGTTCGCGATCAGCCAGTTGGAGACCAACCCTTTCCAGCTGAAGAAATCGACGTAGGTGAAGAACTCGGAGCGGTAGCCCGGATGGAAGTCGTTGCGCTCGCTGCCGCCGTTCACGTACGGGGCGAAGGAAACCTGCCCGTTCGTGTTCATCAGGACCTCGAAATCGTCCGTGAGCCAATTCACGAAAGGCGCGGCGGCCCGGGCCGGCCACGCCGACAGGAGCAAGAGAAGGAGGGCGGCGCGCTTCATGGGGGCGGGATTCGTCGGGGGCAATAATACCTTCCGTCGGAATGAGTAACATTATCGACATGCTTGCCCGCACCCCGTTCCTCCTCGCCACGGCCTTGCTGCTCGTCGCCCTCCTGTCAGGTTGCGGCCCCACGACCTTCACCAAGATCCGGGTCGACTGGCAGCCGGTCCAGGGATCTTCTCTCCGCCAGGACAATGAGAACGTCACCGTGGACGTCACAACCCCGGCCCCCGTCGAGGCCTCGCCCGAGCTCCTGGGGACGCTCCAGAAGTGCGCCGTCCGCGACACGCTGGCCTTCAACAAAGGCGGCAAGCCCGTCATGGAGACCGTGCCGATCACGACCTCCGGCCAGTTGTGGCGCCGCGTCGCGATCACCAGCCGCGACGAGCACATCCTGAGGATGAACGGCGTGGTCGTCCGGCTCTTCACCCCCGACGGGCGGGAGTGGGAACCTCTCTCGCGCGAGAAGATCCTCGCGGCCTTCCGGGCGAACCGGGCCTGCCCCTCCTCCGACACCGCGGCCAATGCTTTCGCGGGCGTGAGGCTGCTGCAGAAGGGCGTGGAGATCCTGCCGGGAGCCACCAGCGCGAGCTGGCTGGCCTTCACGCCGCCCTCCGCCGAGGATCAACCGGGCGTGTGGAAGCTGGGACTCTACGAGGTCCCTGTGAAAACCAACGACGTGGGCAAGACGAGCAAGACGACCCGCTTCGAGTTCCGCTACAACGTCGTCAAGTACGTGGACACTTACCTGCAGAAGAACTGGCTGGCGACGCCCGAGCTCATCGAGTCGACGGAAGTTCCGCCGGCGAAGTAGGCTTGGCCGGGGTTTCCGAAGATCTCAACCTGTCAATGGATTCCGCGTTCTAAGGCCTTTCATACGGCTGAAATCACGGTCAGCGCTCCAGAGCTCCTTGATCCCGTGGGCGCGGCAAAGGGCCGCGATGCGCGCGTCATGGATCATGCCACCCGCGATCTTTCCCGTTAATGCCAACTCCTTAAGCGCGGAGAGGTGCGTCGGTCCTTCGCCGATCCAGCGAAGAGTCGGGGATTCGGCCAATGATTCGAGAAAGCCGAAAGCCGCGGCGATTGGACTTGGCGGCGCATAGACGCGAGGATGCGTGACGATGGCAAGGAACTCATGCGCGACCGGCCAGGGCAAGGCCCAAGCCGAGGAACCTTCGGCCAACCCGCCGACGACTTCCCGGGCCCGCGCATGAAACGGAGAGTCCTCCCGGTGCGCATACACCAGGATATTCGTATCGAGGGCGATCACCGTTTGGAATCCGGCATGGGGTAGATCGCCCCGCGCACCCCGTCCCACCCCGCATCGGCAAACTCCGGATTCAGCCCCCTGCCCTTGATGGTCACGGGCTTCCACCGGAAGACCTTGATATGTCCGCGCCGAGTCAGGACGTAGCGAAGCCCCTCTTCGACCAAGGAGCGGAGAGTGACATGCTCCTCTTCGGCGATCTGTTTTCCTTGCGCCAGAAGATCATCGGCAATATCGATGGTTGTTTTCATATGGGTAGCAATATAATTATTGCCGCCCCCCGAAAAAACTGATTTCAATCCGAAAAACGCGGGTTTAATCCTTGAAAAAGAAAAAGTCGTGGTCGGGCACACGCGAGAAGCCCAAGGCCTTCATCTTCCCCCGCCACCATGTCAGGTTCTCGAAGGTCCTGGCTCCGGTGTGCGCCGGGGAACGGTCCCCCTGATAGTTCTTGGGATCCACCAGCAGGCACACCATCCCGCCCGGCGCGCATGCGCGCGCGACGTTCTTCAGGTATGGGTCGAGACGGCGCGGCGGCAGGTATTGCGCCGCGCACTCCAGGATGATATCGAA
>DATAHJ010000160.1:0-2712 GCA_036263275.1 Fibrobacteria bacterium
CGCATTGGCGAATTCTGTGACGAAGTATGCGCCCCTCGCCTGCGGCGGCGCGCTGGGTCGCGGTTGCGGGCCACTGCTGCTCACCGGCGGCGCGGAATGGGATCCGGAGGGCGAAGTGCTCGTGCCCGGCGCGCGCACCACCGCGAACGTGCTGCTCGACTTCTGGGCGGGGCGCCCGCTGCGCAAGCGCTTTCTGCCCTTCGACGCGCTGTATCGGGAATTGAAGGCCGATCCGCGCGCGCAGGGCGTGGTGATCCACGAGATGCGCTTCACGTACGAACGTGACGGACTTCGCCTCGTCCGCGACCTTGGCGCTCACTGGGAAGAGAAGACCGGAAGCCCGATCCCGCTGGGAGCCTTGGTCCGCAAGGAAGCCCTCGACCTTCCCTCCAAGGAAGAAATCGAGGCCGCCGTGCGTGCCAGCCTCGATTGGGCTTGGGCGCACGAGGCCGAGGCGATGGAACTGTGCGCCCGGTACGCCCAGGACATGACGCCGGAAGTGATGCGGGCCCATGTTGCGCTTTACGTCAACGAGTTTTCGCGCGACATGGGCGAGGCCGGCTGGGCGGCCGTGCGGACGCTGACGGAGCGCGCGTTAAAAATGCCGTAGAGGCGACTTGCCGATCGCGAAGACGTTGAAGCCCATGTCGAAGAGCTTCTTGTGGTCGAGGATGTTGCGGCCGTCGAACACGAAAGCCGGGTCCTTCATCGACTTCAGCACGCGCGCGTAGTCGAGCTCCTTGTAGAGCTTCCACTCCGTCAGGATGGCGATCGCCTGCGCGCCCTCGGCGGCCTTGTAGGGATCGGGCTCGAAGGTCACGCGGTCGGCCACGTCCTTGAGGTCGAGCTTCGCGTTCTCCAGCGCCTTCGGGTCGCTTATCACCACCTCGGCGCGCTCCTCGAGCAGGCCGCGCACCACCGCGATGGCGGGCGACTCCCGCGTGTCGCCGGTGTCCGCCTTGAAGGCGAACCCGAGCACGGCGACGCGCTTGCCGGCGACGGTGCTGAACATGCTCGACAGCATCGTCTTCACGAAGCGCGCCTGCTGCCAGTCGTTCAGTTTCACCACGGATTCCCAGTAGTCGGCCACCTCGGCCAGCCCGTAGGTCTGGCAGATGTACACGAGGTTGAGGATGTCCTTCTTGAAGCACGATCCGCCGAAGCCCACGCTGGCCTTGAGGAACTTGGGGCCGATGCGGCTGTCGGTGCCGATGGCGTAGGCCACTTCGCCCACGTCGGCTTCCGTCTTTTCGCACAGGGCCGAGATGCTGTTGATGGACGACACGCGCTGGGCGAGGAAGGCGTTGGCGACGAGCTTCGAGAGCTCCGCGCTCCAGACGTTCGACTCGATGACGCGGTCGCGCGGCACCCACTGCGCGTAGACGTCGACCAGTTTCTTTCGCGCGGCGATCCCCTCGGGTGTCTCGCGCGAGCCGATCAGCACGCGATCCGGATTCTCAAGGTCCTTCACCGCCGTGCCCTCGGCGAGGAACTCGGGGTTCGAGAGCACGTCGAAGCGGATGCCCTTCTCGTTGGCGTTCAGGATGCGCTCCATGGCCTCGGCCGTGCGCACCGGCAGCGTGGACTTTTCCACGATGATCTTGCCGCTGTCGGAGTTCGCCAGGATCTGGCGCGCGGTCTTCTCCCAGTACTGCAGGTCGGCGGCCTTGCCCGCGCCCTCGCCGAAGGTCTTGGTCGGAGTGTTCACCGACACGAAGATGATGTCGGCCTCGCGGATGCCCGCGTCCACGTCGGTGGAGAAGAACAGGTTCTTGCCGCGCGCCGCCTTGACGAGTTCATCGAGGCCGGGTTCGTAGATCGGGATGTCGTTGCTGTTCCAGGCATCGATCCGGGCTTTGTTGATGTCCACCACGGTGACCTTGCAATCGGGGCACTTGCGGGCGATCATCGCCATCGTGGGGCCGCCCACGTAGCCGGCGCCGATGCAGAGAATGTGGGTCTTGAAGGCCATGGGAATCCGTTCAGATGGGATGGCGGGACAATTTAACCAATCTCCACCAGCGTCGCCCCAGGATTGTGGAAATCCGTGCGAAAGCGCCTCACGCGCGCGCGCCAAACGCTTTCGAGGGCCACCCGGATGCGCGTCCGGATCGAGTCGGGGCCGCGGTTGCTGTGGCCGTGGATGAGCCGGACCTGTGCGCCCGCCTTGTGGCGCCGCAGCAGGCTTTCCGTCGCGGCGAGCGCTTCATCCACGGCCATGCCGTGCAGGTCGAGTTCCTCGTCCACCGGATATTCCGGGCGGGGCTGCGGAGGCAGGCCGAGCCCGCGAGGCTTTCGGCCATTGCGCGCCTTCTTCATGGGCGGCGCTCCGCGTTTCCGCTATCCAGTTTTCGTTCCGCCGCGCGCACGGTGGAGAAGAAGGGATGACGCGGATTCCAAGTATCATGCGCCTCGCGCTCGCCGTACTTCGCGCCTTCGTTGTGCACGCCGTATTTCTCGCCGAGGTCGCGCAGCGCGCGCACCACGGGCTGGCGCGCCTCGGCGGCTTCCCGCGCCACTCGGACTCTCCGCGATTCCGCGATCAGGCTATCGGGCCATTTGAGGGCGACGCCGGTCTTGCGCAGGAAATGAATGTCGCCCAGTTCGCGCAAGCGCGGGTCGGCCGCGCCCGCCAGCGCAAGCTGGGTCAGGATCTCCGCGTCCATCTCGCGCGTGAAGCCCTTGGCGTGCGCCGCCTCGTGGCAGGCGGCG
>DATAHJ010000161.1:0-2772 GCA_036263275.1 Fibrobacteria bacterium
CTGACAGCAGGTGGTATCATAATCGACAAGTTGATCTCTAAGCCCTTATTCGAGGCCCTTGAGGCGTTAGGATTTCCGAACGGAAATAACTGGACGTCAGAAAAACCCTGCTCTTTGATGCGAGGAATGAATTCGAAAAACTTGGCGTCCGTAAACGAATCTTCTTCTAGGACAAGCAGGGTATAGATCTCTATCAAAATGGGCTTTTTGTAACTCATGCTGTCCTCGATGGGGTGCCCTGCGTTTGGCTAGATGGCGCGAAGTAAAGTAGATATTTCAGTAAGCACACTTATTTCCAATATCTCCTCGTATGCTAAAAAGTCGCAACGCAGAATTCCCATTTCTTCCTATTTCGATCGTTAGGAACCGTTACCAATTTAACGTCTATTCATAAAATCTCACGTTTTCCGCGCCTATAATCCTCATACTGCTCCATATTCGTCCAACCTCCCCCTCGTTCCCCTTCGGCATATAGAGCCTCCTCGCCCCCGCCTTGGCGGCCGCCTTGGCCTTGGCCGCGACGCCCTCCACCGGCAGCACCGCGCCGGTGAGGGAAAGCTCCCCGGTAAACGCGAACGTCGGGTCCACCGGCTTGCGCGTCAGGGCCGAGACCAACGCCACGAACATCGGCAGGCCAATGGACGGACCGCCCTTCGCGGGCAGCGGATCCATCACGTGGAAATGAATGTCGGTGTGGAGGAATAGGGCGGGATCGAGCTTCAACGACTTCGCCCGGGCGCGCACCAGGCTCACCGCGACCTGCGCCGCATCGCGCGCCGAGCCCACCAGGTTCCCCGTCAAAATCAACTTGCCCCGGCCCGGCAGCAGCAGACATTCGACGGTAGCCGCCGTCGCGCCCGTGCGCGTCAGCGCCAAACCCATCACCACGCCCGGAGGATTGGCGGGCGCGGCACCCTTCGCCTTCGGAGCAGCGGGAGACTTGGGCTTGCGGGAGGAACTCGAACGAATTGGGGCCGGCATAGATACCCCCAATATTACTTGCTGTTGGGAAACTAGCCCCGAGTGACTCGCACGCGGGCACCCTTGCCGGGAGCCGCGTCGACCGTCAGCGTCGCGCCCAGCACCCGCGCCAACTCGTCCAGATTGCGCATCCCGCGGCCAGGCTGCATCGTCGCGGGATCAAAACCCGAGCCGTCATCCTCCACGCTCACGCCCAGCGGCTCGCCCGAAAGCGACACCGTTACCGTGCGCGGCGCGGCATGCGCGATCGCATTCTCCACCGCCTCCATGGCCGCCATCGCCACGTGGTATGCGTCCTTCAGGCTGACCTTGCGAAGGTTCTGCACGCGCAGGTCGAAGTTCACGCCCGCCGCATCGCACATGCGGCCCGCGCGCCGCTGGATCTCCACCGCGAGGCCCGACATGCTCGCCGGCTGGTCGTCGATGCCCGCCACCAGCGCGCGTAACTCCGTCAGCGCCTCGCGCGCGCGGTCGCGCGCCTTCGCTACCGAGGCGGCCTGCGCACCCTGCACGCCGCCCGCCAGCGCCACCTCATGCCATAGCGCGATCTCGGAGAGCGCGTCGGTCAGCGTCCCGCCCAGGCTGCGCTCGATGCGCGCGCGTTCTTCCTGCGCACCGCTCTCGCGGGCACGCGCCGCCTTGGCCACGGCGCCTTCGCGCGTCCAACCCGCCACATAAGCCGCAAGCAAGTAGACCGCGCCGCCCAAGCCCGCCATCAAGGTGGCGAGCAGGATTTTCTCGCGAGCCGAGGGCCCGTTCATGTGTCCCATCAGGCTGAAGGCGGGAACCAGCACGGCCAGGAGAAGCGGAATCAACGCCTTGGGATTCCCGTACGCCTCGAAGAACACGAGCAGGATATAGAGGACCCAAAGGATGACGAGCGGCTTGCCGCTGGAGAGCGGCAGCGAGATGGCGGCGGCGAGGTTGCCACCGAAGGTGATCAGCTCACGCAAGCCCGGATGCACGCGGCGATAGCCGTAAAGAAGCACGGCCGCGAACGCGCCCAACTGGATGACGCCTCCCAAGGCGACGATCCACGGGTCGCCGCCCGTCCAGGCGCGCACCGGCGGCAGCGCGAAGAGGATGTAGAGGACTGCGCTGATCGGCAGGTTGACGCGGAAGAAGAACCGCCACGAATACACCTTGTCACCGAACACGTCGGGATCAGGCACGGGCAGGATCGTCCAGGGAGAGGCGGAGCGAGAGGACGAAGGCATGCGCCAAAGTTAAGAAGGCCGTGACGACAAACCGGCGAGGCGCGAACGCCCGAACATATTACGCCGTCTTCTTGCGCGCGCCCTTCTTGAGCACCAGCAAGGGTTCCGCGCCCTGCTCCACCGTCTCGCGCGTGATCACGCACTCGGCCACGTCGCCGCGCGAGGGCAGCGCATACATGTGCGCCTGAAGCACGTGCTCCATCGCCGCGCGCAGGCCGCGCGCGCCGGTCTTGCGCTTCATGGCGAGGGCCACGATCGCGGAAAGCGCCTCGGGCTGGAACTTGAGCGCGATGCCGTCCATCTCGAACAGCGCCTCGTACTGCTTCACGATGGCATTGCGCGGCTCGGTGAGCACGCGCAGCATGGCCGCCGCGTCGAGCTCCTCAAGGGCGGTGAGCAACGGCAGGCGGCCCACCAGCTCGGGGATGAGGCCGAACTGCACGAGGTCGTCCGGCTCGGCGAGGGCGAGGATCTGGCTCACCGAACGGTCTTTCTTGGAGTGGATCTCGGCCGTGAAGCCGATGCCGCTCTCGCGCGTGCGACGCTCCACGATCTTGTCGAGGCCCTCGAACGC
>DATAHJ010000162.1:0-4413 GCA_036263275.1 Fibrobacteria bacterium
AGGTGGATTGGGGAAGGCTTCGGAGGGGGAAATCCGGGCCGGATTTGCGAATAATGGATGCCCTCGCCGGTTTTTACATTGTCCCGTCATGCGCGCCTACCTCGACCAGCTCCGCCAAATCCTCGAAAACGGCGAAAAAAAAGAGGATCGCACGGGCACGGGGACGCTTTCGCTCTTCGGCATGCAGGCCAAGTACGACCTGCGCGAGGGCTTCCCGCTCGTCACCACCAAGAAGGTCCTGTTCGCGGCCGTGGTGCGCGAGCTTCTGTGGTTTATCGGCGGTCACACCAATATTCATGATGACGATCTCACGAATCACACCCCCATCTGGGACGCGTGGGCCGACGAGAACGGCGAACTGGGCCCCATCTACGGCTACCAGTGGCGTAGCTGGCCGCGCTACGTCGAGAACGCCGACGGCAGCTTCCGCAAGGAGTCGGTGGATCAGCTCCGCGAGGTGATCGCGCAGATCAAGAAGAATCCCGACTCGCGCCGCCTCATCGTCTCGGCCTGGAACGTCTCGGACATTCCGCGCATGAAGCTTCCGCCCTGTCACGCTTTCTTCCAGTTCTATGTGGTGAACGGCCGGCTCGACCTGCAGCTTTACCAGCGTTCCGCCGACATGGCGCTGGGCGTGCCGTTCAACATCGCGAGCTACGCGTTGCTGCTGCAGATGATTGCCAAAGAATGCGGCCTCACGCCGGGAATCTTCACGCACACGCTGGGCGATGCGCACATCTACCTGAACCACATCGATGGCGTGCGCGAGCAGCTGAAGCGCGAGCCCAAGGCCCTGCCGACGGTGAAGATCGCGGACAAGTCGATTTTCGATCTTGCCTTCGAGGACGTCGAGCTGGTGGGATACGAGCATCATCCCTTCATCAAGTTCCCGGTGGCGGTTTAAGTGAGCGCGGGGGTGGGGGAGTTCTCCGCCGACTTAGGGCGTTCGAGTTCCGCTGCGGGCTTTTCCATCGTCGTGGCGATGGACAAAAACCGGGGCATCGGGAACAAGGGTGACCTTCCCTGGCCAAAGCTCAAGGGTGACATGAAGTTCTTCCGGGAGTTGACGACGTGTCCGGATAGGGCAGCGGTCGAGAAGCGGTGGGGCCTGAAGCCGGAGGAATCCGCCGAGACGAAGACTTGGGACGATGTGAGCGCGATGCTGAAGTTCGCACATCCGTTGCCTGCTGCTTCGGACGATAAGCGTAATGCGGTGCTTATGGGGCGGAAGACTTGGGAAAGCTTGCCTACCTCATTTAGGCCGCTTCTTGATCGCCGAAACGGCGTTTTTTCGAAAGCGAATTTCAACGGCGCAGCCTTTTCAAATGAGAATGGGATTGTTGTCGATGCGTGGCAAAATCTTGAAACGGCTCTGTTGAATTTGGGGCGTGATTCTAAGATCCAGATCATTCATGTAATCGGTGGTGGACAGATTTTTAAGACGGCGGTGAGAAACTCTTCCTGCGCCTACCTGTACATCACCCAAATCGACGCCGGGTTCGAGTGCGATACATTCTTCCCTGAGACGCCCGGCTTCGCTCCTGCCCTGTCTTCACCTTGGATCGAGGAGAAGGGAATCCGGTACCGGTTCCGCCGGTCCGATCGGGTTTAGTCACGGCGGCGGCACGGAATTTTCCGCCGCGCTCAGACAGCACGAGCCGCGTCTCGACTGTCGGGGTCGTGTGGCGCGGGTCGTGAACTCGCGCGGGGGAAATCTTCCGCGCCGCCGCCTTCCTTCGACGAAGCTTCGAGCGGGGCCGGAAAAAGTTCCGGCGCGGAGCGGAGGCGTAGCGTCGCGGGCAGCCTAGGGTCAAACTGGCCCGAAGGGCCTTCCTGCTAGCGTCCCGCGACCGAGCCGGGCGAGCACCGGAATTTTTCCGGCCCCGCTAGAGGTAATTCCGAAGGCCTTGTTGGTTATCTTCCCCTCCATGTCCCGCCTTATCGACGATCTTCTAGCCGGTGCTTCAGGGGCTCCTGAAGACGCGTCTGGATCGTCATCCGGCGCGCCTGAGGCCGTCTCCACGGAGCGCAAGGCCTACACCGTCGAGCAGTACAACAAGGCCGTCGAACGGAAGATGAAGGAGTTCCCCAAGATCTGGGTCAAGGGGGTGCTCACGCAGGTCAATCGTCGCGGCAAGGTCGTCTACATGGAGCTCGGAGACTTCGCCGAAGGCGACGCGCGGCCCAAGGCCGTCCTGCCCGTCATGATGTGGGCCTGGGACTTCGACCAGTTCTCCGCGCGATTCGCGCAGCTCCCAACGCCCTTCGCCATCCGGCCCGAGCTGAAGGTGTCGCTGCTGCTCGAGTCCAGCTACTACGTCCCCACCGGAAAGTTCCAGCCGCGCGTCGTCGACGTCGACGAATCCTTCACGCTCGGCGAGCTTGCGCAGATGCGGCAGAAAGTGTTGGAAAGGCTTCGCCGCGAAGGCCTGTTCGATGCCAACCGGAGCCGCGCGCTCGCCGAAGTGCCCCTTCGTGTGGGGCTCATCTCCGCGCAAGGTTCGGCGGCCTATCAGGATTTCACGACCGTCCTTCTTCAATCCGGATTCTCGTTCTCCGTCGTCTTCGCCGAGGCGCGCATGCAGGGGCAGGAGACCGAGTCCACCGTCGCCGCGGCGCTCGTGGCGCTCACCGACCTGCGGCTTCCTCCCCTCGACGTGATTTGCATCATCCGCGGCGGCGGATCGAAGACCGACCTCGTGTTCTTCGACTCCGAAGCGATCTGCCGCGCGATCGCATTATGCCCGATCCCCGTGTTCACCGGCATCGGGCATGAGATCGACCTCTCACTCGCCGACATGGTGGCGAATCGCCATTTCAAGACTCCTACCGAGTGCGCCAAGTTCCTCGAAGAGCGCGCGGCCGAAGTGTTCGCCGGATTCGCCGAGCGGGCGGCGCGCCTGCGCGCCGCGTGGGAATCCACGCTTCAGGAACGGATCTACGAACTCCGCGGTGTCGCGGATTCACTCCGCACCGTGTGGGGCGCGCGTCGCCGCGGCGAAGCGGACCGCGCCGCCCTGTCGCGCGCGCGGCTCGGGCAGGTCGCACGGCGACTCCTGAGGATGGCGGCGGAGAAGGTGTCGCTGGACGGGACGGGTCTTACTCGCGGGCCGCGGAAGCTGCTCGCGCTGGGGCGCGAGCGCTTCACGGCGCGTGGGCGCGCCGTGCGCAGCGCCTGGCGCGCGGGCCATGAGGCCGAAGCCGGCCGCCTCGTCCGCGCCGCCGTGGGCCTGCGCCGCGGCCCGGGCAAAAGCCTCGCCCTCCAGAAGGCGACGCTCGAGAACGCCGCGCGCATCCTCCGGTTGGCCGATCCGCTGCAGCGCGGCTACGCCCGGATTTACCGCGCCGGGGAGGGGGGCAAGGCCATCGGGTCCGCCGCCGAAGCCCGGGAGAATGAGTCTATTTTGATCCGCTTCCATGACGGAAGCGTGGGCGCCAAGGTCGACAAGATCGGCGCCAAGGAGAACGAAGCATGAGCGGCAAAGCGAAGAACTACACCGAAGCGATCACGCGCCTGGATGAAATCCTCGAGCAGATCGACCAGAACCAGGTGCCGCTCGACGAACTCGCGGCGCGGGTCGAAGAAGCTTCGGAACTCCTCAAGTATTGCAAGGACGTGCTGACAAAGACCGAAGCCAAGGTCAGCGGCGTGCTCGAAGAACTGGAAAAGGACTTCGGGGATGAAGAGTGAGAAGAGAATGATGAAAAGATGAAAAGATGAAATGATGAAGTGGCGACGCCTTCATCATTTCATCTTTTCATCATTTTGCTCCAGAGCCATTCCCCCTGTTCCATGAACCGATGTCCCGCCTCGCGCCACGGCGCGTCGGCCAAATGTGAGACATCCGTCACGGCGAGCAGGCAAAGCGGCAGCGCCGCGGCGATGAAGACCATCGAGAACACGAAGCCGAAGGCGCGAAAATCGGTTTGCCCGAAGTGGAATTCCCGCAACAGCCTCCACGCGAAACTTCCCAACAAGAACGCGACCGCGTAGCGTCCGTAACGGGCCCAGTCGTCGCGCAGCACGAGCGTAAGCAGCGCCAAGACGGCTGCGTACAATGGCAGGCAATAGGGCGCCAGCGCCGCGAGCGGGTTCGAGCGCTTCAGCTCCACCTCACCTCCGCCCCGTAACGTCGCCGTCAGCGACACCGGCGGCGCGAATGTTAGCGTCCCCACGATGGCGTGCGTCAGTTCGTGCTCCAGCGTGTCGATGAACTCCAGCGGATCGCCGCTTCCGAAGCGGCTGAGCACCCAGCGGAAGACGAAGGCTGCGGCGGCGATCCAGACAGCCGCCTGCCGCGCCAGCGTCCCCCAGCCCTCGGCAGAAAGCAGGGGAGAGACCGCCGCGCGGAGCGCGGCGAAGGCGAAGGAAAGGAGCGCGAGCGCGACGAGCCAGCGAAGCAGCCAATAAAC
>DATAHJ010000163.1:0-2280 GCA_036263275.1 Fibrobacteria bacterium
CGATTCCGGCCCCGCTGTTCCCTACACCTGCCCGATGCATCCCGAGGTCCGCCAGATGGGTCCCGGCGCATGCCCGAAGTGCGGCATGGCGCTGGAGCCCGCCGAAGTTTCGCTGGAGGAAGAGGCAAATCCCGAGCTCGAGGACATGAGGCGCCGGTTCCGCGCATCCCTGACGCTCACGCTTCCCTTGCTGGCGCTCGCGATGAGCCACATGCTTGCCGGGGCGTCCGCGCGCGGCTGGGTCGAAGGCCTGCTCGCCGCGCCCGTGGTGCTGTGGGGTGGCCGCCCCTTCTTCGAACGGGCATGGGCTTCGTTGCGGCTGCGCAGCCCCAACATGTTCACGCTCATCGGGCTGGGCACGGGCGCGGCCTTCGGATACAGCGCGGTCGCTCTGTCGGCCCCGGGCTTGTTTCCGGCCTCGCTGCGGGATGAACACGGCCAAGTGGGCCTGTATTTCGAGGCCGCCGCGGCGATCGTCACGCTCGCGCTGCTCGGACAGGTGCTGGAGTTGCGGGCCCGGGCCCGCACCGGGGCCGCGCTCCGCGCGCTGCTCGGGCTCGCGGCCAAGGACGCGCGTCGCGTTCGCGACGACGGCGCCGATGAAGACGTCGCGCTTTCCGAAGTGATGCCCGGCGACCTGTTGCGCGTGCGGCCCGGCGAGAAGGTGCCCGTCGACGGCGTCGTGGTGGAAGGCTCAAGCAGCGTCGACGAATCGATGATCAGCGGTGAGCCGGTCCCGGTTGAGAAAATTCCCGGTGATAACGTCACGGGCGCGACGCTCAACGGCGCGGGCACGTTCGTGATGCGCGTGGAGAAGGTGGGCTCCGACACCTTGCTGGCGCGCATCGTGGCGCTGACGGCCGCGGCGCAGCGCAGCCGCGCGCCGGTGCAGAGGCTGGCGGACCGTGTCTCGGCGTGGTTCGTGCCGGCGGTGGTCGCGATCGCCGCGCTCAGCTTCGCGGGCTGGATGCTGCTGGGGCCGGAGCCCCGTTTCGCGCACGCCTTGGTCGCCGCCGTCTCGGTGCTGGTGATCGCCTGCCCCTGCGCGCTGGGGCTCGCGACGCCCATGTCCGTGATGGCCGCGACGGGGCGCGGCGCGGCGATGGGCGTGCTCTTCCGCGACGCCGCGGCGCTCGAGGCCTTGCGCAAGGTCGATACGCTCGTGATCGACAAGACGGGCACCCTCACGGAAGGCCGTCCCACCCTCGAAGCCATCGAACTTGCTCCGGGCGCGGGGATCGATGAAAACACGCTCCTGACGCTCGCGGCAGGATTGGAAAAGGGCAGCGCGCATCCGCTGGCCGACGCGATCGTGAAGGGCGCGGAGGCCCGGGGCTTGAAGGTTGAAAAGGCGGAGCGGTTCGAGTCCTTCGCGGGCATGGGCGTTTCGGGAATCGTCGCGGGCCGACGCGTCGCGCTCGGAAACCTCGCCCTGCTGAAGTTGCACGCCATCGATCCCAAGGAACTCGCCGAGCGCGCCGCGGCGCTGCGCGCGGGAGGACGCACCGTGTTGTATGCCGCCGTGGACGGCAAGGCGGCGGGACTCATCGTCGCCGCCGATCCGGTCAAGCAGGGCGCCGCCGCCGCGCTCGACGCGCTGCGGCGGGACGGCGTGCGCGTGGTGATGCTCACGGGAGACGAGGAAGCCTCCGCGCGCGCCGTCGCGGGCCGCCTCGGCATCGCCGAGGTGATCGCCGGCGTGCTTCCGGAAGGAAAAGCCGAACACATCGCGAGGCTGCAGGCCCAAGGGCGCATCGTCGCCATGGCGGGCGACGGCGTCAACGACGCCCCCGCCCTGGCCCGCGCGCACGTAGGGCTGGCGATGGGCACGGGATCCGACGCGGCCCTCGAGAGCGCGCACGTGACGCTCGTGAAGGGGGACCTGCGCGGCATCGCGCGGGCTCGCGCGCTTTCGCGCGCGGCCATGGCGAACATCCGGCAGAACCTGTTCTTCGCCTTCGCCTACAACGCGCTGGGAGTCCCCCTCGCCGCGGGAATCCTGTATCCGTGGACCGGCAGGCTGCTGAGCCCGATGGTGGCCGCGGCGGCGATGAGTTTCAGTTCGGTGTCGGTGATCGCGAACGCGCTGCGCCTGCGCACGGCCCGGCTCCCGGAGTAATGCAACGGACGCAGAAACGACCCGGAAGGATCGCCCCATTTCACGAAATTGAAAGATTGGAGCGGACAATCGGACTCGAACCGACGACCATCTGCATGGGAAGCAGAAGCTCTACCAACTGAGCTATGTCCGCGCGGGGGGGAAATATAGACCGAAAAGAC
>DATAHJ010000164.1:0-2551 GCA_036263275.1 Fibrobacteria bacterium
AGGAGCGGCGAACGGGCATGTAGCAAATGGCAATAGGCCACGGCCAGCGCGTCGGCCGCGTCGGCGGGGCGGGGGAGGTCGCGCAACTGCAGGTGCGATTGCATCAGCGCGGCCACCTGGTCCTTGGACGCTCCGCCCCGGCCGGAGGCCGCCTTCTTGACAAGGCTGGGCGCGTACTCGGCCACCTCCAACCCGCGCGAGGCCGCGGCGACCATGATGGCGCCACGGGCATGCCCCAGCACGATGGACGCGCGCGGGAACTTGGCGTGGAAGGCGGATTCGAGGGCCATGGCCGTGGGGGAATAGGCCTCGATGAGCGCGCCCAATTCGCGATGGATCTTCTCAAGGCGCTTGGGCAGGGGATCGGTGGGGCGGCTGCGCACCACACCGTATTCCAGCACGCGGACGCGGCCGCCACGCTCCTCGAGGAAGGCGTAGCCCGTGATCGCGGTGCCCGGGTCCACCCCCATTGCGATCACGGAAATGCCCCCGGAACCCTTAAAGGTCCTCGATCTCGTTCGGATCGAACTCGGCGTTGGTGTGCACGTTCTGCACGTCGTCGAGGTCGTCGAGGGCCTCGAGCAGCTCCATCGCGCGCGAAGCCTCTTCGCCCGTGACCTTGATCATGTTCTCCGCCAGCTTGGACATTTCCGCACTGGAGGGTTCGAGGCCCTTTTTCTGGAGTGCGTCCACCAGCTTGTGGTAATGCTCGGGCTCGACCCGGATCTCGTATTCGTCGCCGGAGGCGTCGAAGTCCTCGGCGCCGTTCTCGGTGGCCAGCTCGAAGAGGGCGTCCTCGGCGATCTTGTCCTTGGGGAGCGTGATCACGCCGCGCTGCTTGAACATCCAGCCGACCGAGCCTTCCTCGCCCATGTTGCCGCCGTTCTTGCTGAACGCGTGGCGAACTTCCGCCACCGTGCGGACGCGGTTGTCGGTCATGGTGTCGACCAGGATGGCCGTGCCGCCCGGGCCGTAGCCCTCGTACGTGATTTCGGTGTAGGTCACGCCCTCGAGCTCACCGGCGCCCTTGGCGATGTTGGTGTCGATGTTCTTCTGCGGCATGTTGGCCGCCTTGGCCTTGAGGATGGCGGCGCGCAGGCGTGGATTGCCGTCGGGGTCGGAGCCTCCGGCCCGGGCGGCCACGGTGAGCTCGCGGATGATGCGGTTGAAGACCTTGGCGCGGGCCTGGTCGATGCGGGCCTTCTTGCGCTTGGTGGTCGCCCATTTGGAGTGGCCGGACATGGAAAAACCCTCGGATGTAGGCGGAGAATTATAGAAACGGTAGGGGGGCGGGCAGCGCTCAGGAAGCCGTGCTTTTCGTTACGGATTTCGCCATGGCTTTGCGCGGGGGCCCTTGTATTTAAAAACGGGAGACCCCGCATGACCGATTCCCCTCGAAAACCCTTCGCTCGCAAGCCCTTGTGGTACAAGGACGCCGTGATCTATGAGGTCCATGTCAAGACGTTCTGCGATTCCGACGGCAGCGGCATGGGGGATTTTCGGGGCCTGATTTCCAAGCTCGACTACATCCGCGACCTGGGCGTGAACGCCATCTGGCTGCTGCCCTTCTATCCCAGTCCCCTTCGCGACGACGGTTACGACATCGCCGACTACCGCGAAGTCCACCCCGCGTACGGCAGCATCACGCTGTTCCGCGAGTTTCTCGACCAGGCCCATGCGCGGGGCATCCACGTGATCACCGAGGTGGTGATCAATCACACCTCCGACCAGCACCCGTGGTTCCAACGTGCCCGGCGCGCGCCGGCCGGCAGCGTGGAGCGCGACTTCTACGTGTGGAGCCAGGACAAGGACAAATACGCCGGCGCCCGCATCATCTTCACCGACACCGAGCCCTCCAACTGGACCTGGGACCCGGTCGCCAAGTCGAATTACTGGCACCGCTTCTTCAGCCACCAGCCCGATCTCAACTTCGACAACCCGGCCGTCCACGACGCCGTGCTCGAGATCCTGGACTACTGGCTCGTGATGGGAGTCGACGGCCTTCGGTTGGATGCGATCCCGTACCTGTATGAGCGCGAAGGGACCAACTGCGAGAACCTGCCCGAGACGCATGCCTTCCTGCGCAAGTTGTCGAAGCATGTGCACGACAAGTTCGAGAACGTCATGTTGCTGGCCGAGGCCAACCAATGGCCGCAGGACGCGGCCGAATATTTCGGGAACCGGGTGCTTCCGGGGAGAAATTCTCCCCGCGAAGGCGCGGCGTGCGACATGGCCTTCCATTTCCCGCTGATGACGCGCCTGTACATGGCCGTGGAGATGGAAGACCGTTTTCCCATCGTGGATATCCTGGAGCAGACGCCGCCCATTCCGGACGACTGCCAATGGGCCATCTTCCTGCGCAACCACGACGAGCTCACGTTGGAGATGGTGACGGACGAGGAGCGCGACTACATGTATCGCGTGTTCGCCAAGGATCGGCGCGCGCGCCTCAACGTGGGCATCCGTCGCCGCCTGGCGCCACTCTTGGGCAACGACCGCCGCAAGATCGAACTGCTCAACAAACTGCTGCTCTCCATGCCGGGCACGCCGG
>DATAHJ010000165.1:0-14449 GCA_036263275.1 Fibrobacteria bacterium
GAGTACTCGTCGCACCGCTTGGGAGAAGTTGCCCGCAAGCTCGGCGACCAGACCGGCCTCGCGCTGAACCAGGGCGACCTGCACCGCGCGGCCTACGACTGCGTGGTGCTGATGGAGGTGTTCACCACCTGCCTGCGCAAGCGCTACCAGGACAAGGACCTCCTGATGGACTGCGCGCTCAAGTCCCTAGAAAGCATGCACGGCCCGGCCCTGCGCTTCGACCAGTACGCGAAGGACTGAAGCCTCATGACTTCCTCCGCCCTCCCCGTCGTCGTCGCCTGGACCGACGGCTGCTGCCTCGGAAACCCCGGCCCGGGTGGCTGGGCGGCCGTGCTCCTGAGCGGCGGCAACCGCAAGGAACTTTCGGGCGGCTATCGTCGCACCACCAACAACCGCATGGAGATCCTCGGCGTGATCCGCGCCCTCGAGGCGCTCAAGGAACGTTGCGACGTCACGGTTCGCAGCGATTCGCAGTACGTGGTGAAGGCGATGAACGAGGGATGGGCCGAGAACTGGAAGCGGCGCGGCTGGATGACCGCCGCGAAGGCGCCGGCCGCAAATCCCGACCTGTGGGAACGCATGCTGCGCCTGCGGCTCGACCATCGCATCACCTTCGAGTGGGTGAAGGGACATAGCGGCGTGCCGGAGAACGAACGGGCCGACGAGCTCGCCAACGCCGCCGCCAAGGCCGCCGATTTGCCCGAGGACGAGGGATACAAGGGGTAGACTGTCGGGGGGAAGCCGGGGTTCGGGATTCTCTGGAATCCTGGTTTGACAGGGTTCTGGCTCGGGAAAACGCAGGAATGCCCCTCCCGGCAGACGTCAAACGGAATTCACCGTATTCTCCCGAACCCCCAAGCCGAACCTATTTTTCCACCAATGACCACCATCCGCCAATACAAGTATTACGACTTCGTGATGGCCGCTTTCGTGGCCGTCCTGATCTGCTCCAACCTCATCGGCGCCGCCAAGCAGGCGGTGGTGACGCTGCCCTTCCTGGGGCAGGTGACCTTCGGGGCGGGCGTGCTGTTCTTCCCCATTTCGTACATCTTCGGCGACATCCTCACCGAGGTCTACGGCTACGGGCGCGACCGCCGCGTGGTGTGGGCGGGATTCTCGGCGCTGGCCTTCGCCTCGCTGATGGCCTGGGTGGTGGTGAACCTCCCGGCCGCCGACAGCGCCTTCATGCGCGAGTACCAAGGCCACGTGCAGGCCGTGTTCGGGAACGCCTGGCGCATCGCCGGCGGCTCGATGCTCGCCTTCTGGGCCGGCAGCTTCTCCAACAGCTACGTGATGGCGAAGATGAAGGTGGCCACGGGCGGCCGCTTCCTGTGGGCCCGCACCATCGGCTCCACCTTGGTGGGCGAGTTGGTGGACTCGTCGCTCTTCTACATCGTCGCCTTCTACGGCATCTGGGCCACGGGCGATATCGTCAAGGTCACCCTCGCGCAATACGTGCTCAAGACCGGATGGGAAGTCGTGATGACCCCGGTCACCTATCGCCTCGTGGGCTTCCTCAAGCACGCGGAGAACGAAGACTACTACGACCGCGACACCAACTTCACGCCCTTCTCGGTGAAGTTGTAGGGTGAAGGTTCCCTTGGACATCCTCGGCCTCACGCGCGCGGAACTCACTGCGGAGATCGGCCGTCTGCACGACAAGCCCGGCAATGGCGCGTACCATGCGGACGCGGTGTTCAAGGCCCTTTATGCAGGGGGCTCCTTCGACCCCGAAGAACTGTCCGAGTTCTCCGACAACCCCGCGCTGGCGCTGCGCGTGAAGGAGGGCTTCAAATTCGAAGTCCCCGATGTGACGGGAATGCAGGGCGACACGGGAAGCAAGGGAGCGTACAAGTTCCTCCTGAAAATGGCGGACGGCCTCGAGAGCGAAAGCGTCGTCATCCCCATGAAGGCCTACAAGACGCTGTGCGTCTCGTCGCAAGTCGGTTGTAAAATGGGGTGTCGTTTTTGCGAGACCGCGCAGATGGGATTCGTGCGCAACCTCTCGGCCGCCGAGATCGTGGCGCAGGTCTTCGTCGCGCGCCGCGTGTTGGGCGAGCCTGTCGAGAACATCGTGTTCATGGGCATGGGCGAGCCCACCGACAACCTCGACGCCGTGACCAAGGCGATCCGCATCTTCGCGGACCAGAACGGCTTCCGGATCCCGCTGCGGTCAATCACGATCTCCACCGTGGGCAACGTGCCCGGCATCCGTCGCTTGGCGGAGCTGGCGCGCGTCCCTCTCTCCGAGGGCGGCTTGCGCGGCTTCCGCCTCGCGGTCTCGCTGAACGCTCCCGACGACACGGTGCGCGACGCCCTCATGCCCGTCAACGGCTCGTGGAACATGGCCGAGCTTCGCGAGACGCTGGTCGAGTGGCCGCTCGCGCGCCGCGACGACCTCATCCTCGCGGAATACGTGCTCATCGCGGGCGTCAACGACGGCCCGGAGCACGCCCGGCTGATTGCCGAATATTTACGGGGCCTCAAAGCCTGCGTGAACCTGATTCCCTACAATCCGCGCCTCGACTCGCCCTACGCGCGCCCCGCCCCCGAACGCGTCGCGGCGTTCTTCCGCGCGCTCCAGGACCTCGGACAGTACTGCCGTATTCGCGGCACCAAAGGTGACGACGCCATGGCCGCCTGCGGCCAGCTCGGCAACCGCGCTCTCCGGCATTCGGGCCGCGCGGCCCGAATCCGGACCGCCAACGCATCGTGAACAAGGAAAACCCCATGAAGCATTCGAAACCGCATTCGCACGCCCACCAACCCGCCGAGATCCGCGTGGCCAAGGTCGCGTCGCCCATCGGCCCCTTGCTGGTGTACGCCGACGCATCGGGCCTCGTGGCCCTCGATTTTCCGGGAGCGAAGCCCGCGCCGGGGAGCACTTCGGCGACGACGAATGATCGGGGGACGTTGCAGGCGGCCGCTTCGGCGCTGCGCGACTATTTCGCGAAGGGCAAGGCCCTGCCGCGCAAGCTCGCCGGCCGCCGCGAAGGCACGCCGTTCCAGGAGAAAGTCTGGGCGGCCATCGAGCGCATCCCGCTCGGGGAAACGCGGAGCTACGGCGAGATCGCCGATCAAGTCGGGCACCCGCGCGCCGCGCGGGCGGTGGGCTCGGCCTGCGGAGCGAATCCGCTGCCGCTCTTCGTGCCGTGCCACCGCGTGGTGGCCTCGCTGGGAAAGATCGGCGGCTATGCGGGCCGAACCGAAGTCAAGGTCAAGCTATTGAAAATGGAAGGCGCGTTGTAACTCTTACAACGCCCGGATCCAGGCTTTCAATTCATCCCACGCGGTGGGAAGATCGAGGTGCCAGCGCGCGCGGGCCTCGCGATCCACGTGCGGGTTCGCGCCCACGGTGTCGATCGTCCAGGCCGGCTCGGTGCCCGCGCGCCGCAGGATGAGGTGGCGTGGCGCGCCGCCCCGCGTTTCCCAATATCCGTACGGCCCCGTGCGCCCCTCGTCCGTGGGCCCGAAATAAGCGGCGCAGCGCGTGCCCGCCGCCGCGGCGACGTGCATGAGCCCGCTGTCGTTTCCGAGGAAGAAGCGGGAGGCCGCGAGCACCCCGGCCGTCTCGGCCAAGGAACGCGTTTCAACCGCAGCGAGGGCGTCGCGGCAATCCATGGCCACCGCGGCGCGCAAGGCTTGTTCCTCGGGTCCGCCCACCAGCACGCACTTCCAGCCAGTCTCGCGATGCGCGCGCCGGATCAGCGTGGCGAAGGCGTCGGGCGGCAAACGTTTGTCGGCCATGCCGCGCTCCGCGCTGGAACCCGGATGGCAGGCGAAGAACGGGCCCGTGGGCAGGCCGGCGGCAGGCGGAATCGGAGCGAATGGGAGGAACGGCTCTCCGGCATCCAGGACGGGATCGCGCAGGAAAGCGTCGACGAGGCGAATGTTCTGCGGCGTGTCGTGCAGCTTCTCGAGCGGCACGGAGTGATGCTGCACCCATTCGGGAAGACGGTTGTGGGGATAACGAAATCCCTCGCGGAAAGTTGCGCCCGCGAGCAACTGAAAGAGCGAGAACTTCCAGTGCGAGGAAGGGAACAGCGCGAGGCTATGCGTGAAGCGGCGCGCGCGCAGGGACGAGAGCAGCGAGATGCCGCGCCGAAAGCCTTCCTTGTCCGGATCCCACGCATGCACCGCGCCGAAGAACCCGCTGTCGCGCGCCATGGCCGCGATGCCCGGCTTGAGGGCCAGAAACTCCAGCCTTTCCGGGCCGAGCGCGGTGGAGAGCGCCCGCAGCGCGGGCGTCGCCATGATGAAGTTTCCGATGCCGATGGGGCACAGGACGAGCGTGCGCCCCCCGCGCGGATCGGTGTAAAGTTTCGCCACGATCGAAAAATAGGTTCGGGAACCGCAGGGGCGAATGATTATTCGCCCTTATCCGCCGGCAGCATCAACGGTTCCCGAACCCTCGACCCGAATTCTGCCTTTCCTTACGCCCAAGGCGTCCCAATATTCCGGCCATCCTGGGAATGCCGTCCGTAAAGGTCCGAGGGCGGCCTCCTCGGGCGTGCCGAAAAATGGGGATGCGCCCGACGAGAGGAGCAGGCAACGATCGGCGAAGCAAAGCGCAAGGTCGACTTCATGCACGGCCGCGACCACGACGCGACCCGACACGGAGCGTGCCCAGTCGCGCAGGAAGCCGAGCATCTTCGCCTTGGCGGGAGGATCGAGGTGCGAGAGAGGCTCGTCGAGCAGCAGGATGGGAGCATCCTGCGCAAGCGCGCGTGCGAGGCCAAGGCGCTGGCGTTCGCCATCGCTCATCCGCCCCAGCGGACGATCGGCCAAGTGCTCGCACTCCAGCTCTTTCAGGATTCGCGAGGCCACCGCGTCGTCCGTCTCCCGAGCCGATGCGAACCACGGAGCATGCGGCGTGCGACCGAGCCCGACCAGCTCACGACCCAGGAGGTAAGGAGGCAAGCCTGGATCCGCAAGCGACAGGGCCGCGCGTTGTGCGCGCTCCCGGCCCGAAAGATCCGAGATGGGATTTTCTCCGAAGAATACGGATCCCCGCAAGGGAGGCATAAGGCCCGCAAGCGTCTTGAGCAAGGTGGTCTTGCCGGCGCCGTTACGCCCCAAGAGGCAAACCAATTCTCCCGAATGGAAGGCGAGGTCAAAGGACGGAAACAGCGAAGCGCCGCCATGGCCGACCGACAGCCCGCGCGCAAAGAGCGGTACGCCCGTCATGACGACCTCCCGGAGCGGCGCAGCAGGAAATACAGCACGGCCGGCGCTCCGAAGAGGGAAGTGATGGCGTTGAGGGGGAGCGCGCCGCCTTCGCCGCCCGGGCCGGGCGCGTGGCTGATCGCGTCGCAAAGCAGGAGCAGCGCCGCACCGACGAGCATGCAAGCCGGCTGCAGCACGCGCGGGTCGGAGCGGCGCACGAGTGCGCGCGCGAGGTGCGGCACGGCTAGCCCTACGAAGGCGATGGGGCCGCAGAACGCGGTGATCGCGCCTGCGAGCAAGCTCGCGATCAGGAGCACCGTCACGCGAAAGGCGCGCACGCGCACGCCGAGCGCGGCCGCGGCCGAATCGCCGAGCAAGGTCGCATACAGCGGCCGGGACAGCGCCAGCGCGGCGACAAGCCCCACGCCCACGCAGGCCGCCATCACGGCGTTCTGCGGCCAGGTCACTCCCCCGAGCCCCCCGAATCCCCACAGCGAATACACCTTCAGCCGTGCCGCGTCGGTGAAATACTGCATCAAGCCGATGGCCGCGCCGCAGGCGCTGGCGATCATCAGGCCCGCGAGCAAAAGGGAGGCCGAATCCCAGACGCGCGCCGCAATCGCCAGGACCAATAACATCGCCGCGCCCGCACCCAGCGCGGAGGCCGCGGCCAGGGGCCACGGGCCGAGCGCGTCGAGAAGCGCGGGCGGCAGCAAAGGCTCGGCGAGCAGCAAGGCCGCGACGCCGAGGCCGGCTCCGGAGCTGACGCCCAGTTCGGCGGGCCCGGCCAGCGGGCTGCGGAACTGGGTCTGGAGCAGGAAGCCCGCCACACCGAGGCCCGCGCCGGCGACAAGCGCGGCCACGGCACGCGGCAGGCGAAATTCCCGCAGAATCACATTGGAGAGCGCAGTAGGATCCCCACCCCCGAACAAGCCCTGCCACACTTCCCGCGCGCCCAGCGAAACGGATCCGAAGGCCACGTCGAGGAAGAACGCCGACACGACGGCGAGGAGAAGAAGGGGAAAGAGAAGGGGATTCTTCGTCATGGGAATCAATCGCGCCTTACTTCGGCAGCCTCCGATAGTAGAACAACGAATCTCCTTGCCCATGAAGAATCGAGACGAGGTCCGCCAGGACGCGATCAGGCCGGACCGCGCCGGATTCCCAGTAGTCGTCCGCGCCGTCGGGGCGGCGGCGGGCGTCATGGTCGTACACGTCGCCGCGCTTGAAAGCAGTGAAGGAGGAGAAGCGCGCGTCGCGCTTCAGCCCTTCGCGCAATGCGTGCCAGTCGCTGGGATGCAGCCAAACGTCGGCATCGCGCGCGCGCGCGAGCACCGCTTCGAAGCCGAGCGGCACGCCGCCGACGGTGGTGTCGGCGGCCCAAGGGTATTCCGCGCCCGCATCGCGCAGCAGGCGCGCCATGAAGCTTCGTCCACCCGCCACGAACCACTGGTCCCTGAACGGCGCGCCGAGAAGGACGGTGGGTCGGGATTTTTGGCCGCGCGCTTCCGCCGCGCGAGCCCGGTAAGATGCCTCCACGGTCGCGAAGAGCGAATCGGCGCGGGCGGATTTGCCGACAAGCATGCCGATTAGCCGCACCCATTCGGCGCGGGCCAAGGGATCGCTCTCCATCCATTCGGCGGTGACCAGCACCGGAATGCCCGCGCGGCGAAGGCGGTCGAGCGACGCGTTCTCCGACGCACCCACGGCGTTGGCGAGCACGAGATCCGGCTTGACGACCAGAAGTCTTTCGATGTCGAGACCCGTTCCCGATCCGACTTCCATGACGCTGCGGTCCGCGACGCGGGCACGCACGCCCGCATCGTAAACATGGCGCCCGGCATCGACCGCGATGACGCGACCCGCTTCGCCGAGCGCGGCGAGAAACCCGACGTGCACCGCCGCGAGGCAGACGATGCGCCGCGCGGGCAGGCGAACCTCGCCTTCGGCGCGCTTCGCGCCCGGGGCGCCCGGGAGTAGAACATATTCAAGGGGTTTGCGCGCGCCCTTCCAAGGAGTGATTACTGAAAGCCGAACCGTATCGCCGCTACGCGCCCACTCCACGGCGCGCGCGTGGCGCGGCCCCGCATTGGAAAGCGGGGCCGCCACCGGTTGGGCAAGGATGGCGACCGAAAGCACGGTCGCCGCAACAAGCGTTAGTGTGCGAAAAAAACGAACGGGAATCACCCGTTAAAAATGCCTTTGTTTCCCCCGATCCTGCCGGAAATCGACCCGGAAAGGACCAGCAGAAGGATGAATACCGCCACGATGGAAGGCCCGGCGGACCAGTCCATGCGGAGCGACAACTCCATCCCGAGAAGGCATGCCAGCAGCGAAAACCCCCAACCGTAAATGATCCGGCCGCGAATGCCGGAGGCTGCCAGAATTCCCGCCAACGACGGCGTGATCAGGAAGGCGAACACCAGCAAGACGCCCGCGGCCTTCACGGAGAAGGTGACCACCACGCCGAAGGCGGCGTAGAAGAGGAAATCCCAGAAGCCCAGCCGCAAGCCCGAAGCGGAAGCGGCCTGCGGATCTTCGGTGATCCGAAATACCGGTCCCCGGGTGAACCATAGCAGGAGGCCGGCTCCGGCGCAGACTGCCGCCGCCGCGAGCAGCTCGCGCGGCGAAACCGCCAGGATGGAGCCCACGAGCATCTCGCGAATTTCCTCCGCGCCCGTGGCCGAATGCTCGAGGAGGATCAGCGAGAGGGCCATCGCGCCCGCATAGGTGATGCCGATCAGCGCCTCGATCGGCGCGCGCCGCCGCCTGAACCACGCGAACAGCGCGGCGCCCGCCAGCGTGAAGGCCAGCGCGAGCGCGAAGTTGGCGATCGGATGCTCGTGGGCGTCCCACCCGAGCAGGAAGCCCGCGCTGGATCCCAGCGCCGCCACCTGCGCGAGCGCAAGGTCGACGAAGAGGACGCCGCGCCGCACCACGTGGTGGCCGAACACCGAAAGCGTCGCAGACAGCAAAAGGCACAAGGCCAAGGCCGACAGCACGAAGGGATAATGCAGGATCATCATGGCGAAACCTCCTTGAGAAGCGCGTCGGCCATTTCATCGAAGTGCCGCAGGTAATCGCCGGCGCTCTCCCCCGCACAGGACGGCGTGAAGCGGAAGACGCGCACGCCCGTGGTGCGAGCGAGCAGGTCGGCATCCTTGCCCGGATAATAGGGCTCCTGGATCAGCACCTTGACCTTCTCGGACTTGATGGTCGCCGTGAGGTCGGCCAGGTGGCGCGCGGTGGGCGGGATGCCCGGGAAGGGTTCCACGCGTCCCACGACGCGCAGGCCGAAGGCGTCGGCGAAGTAGGGCCACGAGGAGTGGTAGGTGACGATGGCCGAGCCGCGCAGCGGCGCCATGCGCGCCTTGAGCGCGCGGATGCGGCCTTCGGACTCTGCGCGGAACGCCTCGTAGCCGGCATCGTAGCGCGCGGCACGCGCGGGATCGGCGGCCTTGAGCGCGTCGCGAATGTTGGCCGCGACGCGGATTCCATTCTCCGGATCAAGCCAGTAGTGCGGGTTTCCATCCGGATGAACATCGCCCATCGAAGCGTCCACCTTGCCGGTGGGCTTCTCCAGCACCCGGATGCCCGAGGAAGCATCCACCACGCGGATCGAGCCATTGCGTGACCCCTCCACGATCGCGTCGGCCCATTGGTCGAGGCCCAAGCCCACCTTCACGTAGACTTGCGCCTTGGCGACGCGGATCATGTACGACGGCAGCACTTCCACAAAATGCGGATTGGCGCCCGCGCGGGCGATGGAGAAGGCCTCCACGGCGTCGCCGCCCACCGAGGCGGCGATGGACGCCAGGTCGGGAAGCGACGCGGCCACGCGGATTTTCGCGGGCGCGGCGGAAACAAGGGATGCCGCGAGCAGCGTCGCGGCAGACACGAGAATTGCGTTTTTCATTTTTCCTCCTAGAATTGGTGGGCCTTGTGAGGGCCCATGCTGAAGAGAAGTTGGGCCGAGACGGTATGCACGGGGGATTCTCCCGCGGGCATGTATCGTTCGAGGGAAACGCGCAGGAGCGTGGTCTCTTCCATCACGGCGTATCCGGCGAAGACGCGTGCCGCGCGGTCGACCGACGACGGTTCGCCCTCGCGCTGCCATTGTTCATAGAGCGCGCCGCCGTTCCAGCGCGGCACGGGACGATAGTCGGCGACCGCGAAGAAACCCGAACGATCCTCGGTCGGCGGAGTCGCGACCGTCGTATCCGCCGCATGCGAGCGCCGGAATGCCGCTTCGCCCTGCAGCGTCAGCCAGCCCGTCTCGCCCACGGGCAGCTTGGCCTTCGCGTCGGCGCCCAGCAGCCATCCACGCGCCTTCGTGGTGACGTCGTCCACGCCAGTGGCGCCGGAAAGGCCGGCCTCCAACGCTCCGCCGCGCTCGCCCAGGAGAAAGGCATTGCTCCAATGGCCCAGCCAACCGATGCGATTGCGGTCGTCGCCGGGATGGAAGGAGTTGCCCTGCAACGCGTCGGCGGACACGGTGGAAGCCCATGTTCCCGGCGTGGGCAAGAGGGCCGAAACCTCGAGGGCGGCTTCGTTGAAGCCCTCCTCGCCTCCCGGCATCAGCGACACCCACGAGCGGGGCGGGTCGATGAACGGATAGGCGTGCGGATGCGCCGCGTTGAGCTTGCCGAAG
Source organism: Fibrobacteria bacterium (assembly GCA_036263275.1). Classification (GTDB taxonomy): domain Bacteria; phylum Fibrobacterota; class Fibrobacteria; order UBA11236; family UBA11236; genus UBA11236. The sequence goes on from DATAHJ010000165.1 coordinate 9,818, forward strand.
CCGAGGCGATACTTGCCCGCCTTGAGGCCGAGGCCCCATGGGAGGCCGCGCACCATCGTGGCATAGGCTTCCTCGACGCCGATGCCGCCTTCGTCGCCGGAAAGAGTGAAGGCGCCGTTGAAGTACGGATTGAGCGGGGCGGCGAGGATCAGTTCGGACTCGCCAAGGCCGAGCGCGGGTTGGCCGCGATCCGGCGAATCGGCGTCATCCGTGACGGAAGCGCGCAATTGCCCGAGCGCGGAGATGTCGGGATTGACGACGCCCGCCCGGGCGGAAACGATGGACAAGGGAAGCGCCGTTACCAAAACGGCTGCTCCCCGGAATCTGGGATGCATGGACAACTCCTGAAGTCGCGTGGAAACGCCGCTTACGACGAACGGCGCGGTCGACCCGGGTTTTCCGGGTCGGGGCTTTCAAGCGGGATTCAGGAGAGCGAGGGAGGGCCGCGCGCGAGCGCCGCGCGGAAATGCCCCATGACGGGGGTTTGCGAAGGCAATGCCTGCGCGGAAAAGACGGCGGCGAGGCCGCCGACAGGCTTGCTTCCGGAAGAGGTCGCCTGCGAGGCGCTCTTCCAGGTGCACAGCACGCACTCTTCGAGGGTGGCCCGCTCGTGCGCGCCTGTATGGCGATCCGCATGGACCGCGACATCGCCTTGCGAGAAGTGCGGCGCATGCCACGCCGCGCCGACGCCCACCAGGACGTACAGCATGACGGCCGCCAGCCCCGAAAGCCGGCGCGTCAGGGTATGTAGGGAAACCCGCATCCGCATGGGCGCGAATATACCAACCCTGTCGGGGCGAATCCTATGCGCCGATCGCATCAAAACCCGTCGATCTTGACCCGGTACATCTTGGGCCAGTTTTTGCCGGTCAGGTAGAACTCGTCGCGCGCGGGATCCCACGCCACGCCGTTCATCACGTCGTCGGCGCGGCGGCCGCTGCGCGCGGCGAGCGCGCTGCCGTCGACCAGCGCGACCACGCGCCCGTCGCGCGGATCGATGACGACGAGGGTGTCGGAATACCAGATGTTGGCGATGATCTTCCCGCGCGCGCCTTCGAGTTCGTTGAGGCGATCGACGGGCCGCCCTTCTCGATGCACGGGGACACGGGCGACGACGCGGAACGCGGCGTCGCGGCGAACCAGCGTGTCGGATCCGTTGCTCATCCACAGCGCCGTGGATTTTCCCTCGCCCAACGTGGCGAGGCCCCACCCTTCGCCCGCGTAGCGGAACCGGCGAAGGGAGGCCGCCGAAGCAGGCCACGGGGAACGGGGCCAACGCAAGGCCTCCCCCTCCTTCCACGTGATCTGGACGAACTCGCCCCCGAACCAGGCAAGGCCTTCGGCAAAATAACGACCGGGCAGCCGCACGCTGCGAACGAGTTTTCCCGTGAGGGGATTCACTTCACGCAGCGCGGATTTCCCGTAAAGCCCCGCACTCTCGAACATCTTTCCGCCCAGCCACACAAGGCCCTGCGTGAACGCGGCGGTGTCGTGGGGAATCTCGGCGAGGACGCGCGGGCGCAAGACCGGAACCTCGGCCCACTGAGCGAGGGCCGGCGCCGCCGCGGCGAGAAGCAGGAGGCCGAGGTTCCGATGCTTCGCCCGCGGCCGGTTCACCGGATCAGAACTCGTTCTGGAGTTTCTTGTAGGCCTTGGCGAACTCATTGTTCGTCTTGACCACGGATTCCGAGAACTTGGCCGCATCGGGAGTGATGCGCGGAATCTTGTCCAGGTCGGTCTCCGAGTGCACCGAATACGCCGCGGGAATATGGAAGTAATCCGTCAGCGTGACATCCTCGACGACCGAGTTGTGGCGCACCACGCAGCTTTTTCCGAGCTTGCAGTTGAACACCACGGCGTTGAAGCCGATGAAGCAGTCGTCGCCCACCTCGACCGGGCCGTGCACGATGGCGCGGTGCGCGATGGAGACGCGCTTGCCCACGATGACGGCCGCGCCGTCCTTGGAGTGGATGACCACGCCGTCCTGGATGTTGGAACCGGCGCCGATGATGATGGGTTCGACCTTGCCGTCGGGGGTGGTCTCGTCGGCGCGGATCACGGCGTAGGGGCCGATGAACACGTTGTCCTCCACGATCACCTTGCCGCAAAGGATGGCGGTGGGATCGACGAAGGCGGAAACGGCGATGACGGGGAGATCTCCGGAGGGATTTTTGCGAATCATGGACGAAAAGATAGCAGGAATCCGCAGGATGAAAATCGCGCAGAAGCCCGGCCAAGAGCGCCTAAAGCTTCCCTATGGCTTCGAAAGCGGGATCTTCAGCACATAAATCCCTGTTCCCTCGATGCGGGAGGGCAGGAGGTCGGTGCCTCCCGTGATCGACGATGTTTCGGCCCGGGTCGGGACACCCCGGCCGCGCACGTCCCAGACGCGCGCGCCGGAGAGATCAAGCCCCTTGGTCCAAGGCAGCGAGGCCACGCTTCCGGAGCGCCAGAGGAGCGCGCCCTTCACGGAACGCGGAGCAGCGGCGAGCGAGGCGGGAGGAACGCTCCACTTCAGCGTACGCTCGGCGGCGGCGGCATTCAGCCGCCCGTTGCCGGTCTGGTTGTCGGGCGACGACGCGCGCGCCGCGGTGGCCATGAGCGCCAAGCGGATATGCTGGGAGGAAAAGACGCCCGAAGATTCGGGATACAACTGGCGGAGCAGGATCGCCACCCCCGCCACAACCGGCGCCGCGAAGCTCGTGCCCGATTCGTTGTACACTCCGGTGGACGTGGAGGGATTGGCCACCGGCACCGAGCAACCGAAGGAGGAGAGGTCCGGCTTGATCCTTCCGTCGTACGAAGGGCCCGTGCTCGAATAACCGCAGCGGGTCCCCGAGGCGTCGAGGATTCCGACGGCGAGGATGCTGTCGGCGTCGGAAGGCGCGGTGAGCGTGGGTTCGCCGTAGCGCTTCGCGCCCTCGTTGCCGATGGAGGAGACCACCAGGACGCCGCGCCGCGCCGCGCCCAGCGCCGCGATCGACGAGGGACGCGTCCGGCCGTTCATCTGCGCGTATGGAAAGTACGCCTCCGTGTCGAAGTCGTAACGATAGCTGAGGCTGATGCTCGCCACCTGGGCGCCCGAGTCCGCGGCGCGCTCCAGCGCGGCGGCGAGGTAATCCTCCTCCACGTAGCCTTCGTGATCCTCGTCCTCGGTGCGGTAGAGCAGGAAGGTCGCGCGCGGCGCCAGCCCCTGCAGCACGCCGGGCAGGTCGCCGGCGATCTGCGACAGAGTGGAGGCGCCGTGGCTGTCGCCAAACGAGCGATCGACGGACACGGCCGTGTCGCCGACAAAATCCCACTGGTCGATGATCGCGCCGCGCGCGAAGAGCGAGTCGAAGGCCTTGTGCCCGAGGTGGAAGCCGTCGTCCATGACGGCGACGCGAATGCCCGCGCCGGGGGCGAGGCCGCGGCCCGCGACGGTGTCGCGCAGCACGACCGCTCCCACGGCTTCGAACGCGGGCTGGAACGCGCCGAAATCCTGGGCGGAAACCTTGGCCCCCTTCGCCGAGGCGGCGCGGCGCGGAAGCGCGGGCGACGGAGGGAAGGCCGGCCCGAAGGACGAATCGGACGCCTTGCGCGGCATCTCCTCCACCGTGCTGACGAAGGGCAGCGCGCGCAACACGCTCACGCGGGAGTCGTCGAGCCACCCGGAAACCTTGTTTTGCCACTTGAGCGCGACGGAGACCTCGAAGCCGGACGCGCGCAAGGCGTCGAGATAGGCGGCAGAAACCGGCGCGTCCTCAAGGGCCCGGCCCGAGAGCGAAGCCGCGGCGGGCCCCTTGTCGCGCAGGGTCACCCACGCCTTGATGCGCTCCGCGCCCGCGGCGCCGGGCAGCGCGAGCGCGAACGCCAGCGAAGACCCCGCGAAAAGCGTGCGAAACGGGAAACGGAAGGGACGCATCGACCCTTAAACTATTATTCCTGAACGCATTTCACGACTTTCCGGCAGGACGCAGTGACCCCCTCCCTTGACGAAATTCGGGCCCGTCTCGCCCGCGCGGCCACAAGCCAGGACGCCAACGTGGCGCCCAACGTTGTCCCCATCGCGCGCGACTTTCTGCCCGACCTAGAGACCCCCATCACGGCGCTGACGAAGTTGCGCCGTTCGGGGAGCCGCGCCTTCCTCCTCGAGAGCGTCGAGATCGGGGAAAAACTTGCCCGCTACTCCTTCCTCGGGCGTAATCCCCTCTACGTTTTCCGCGCGCGCGGCCGCAAGGTCGAGATCCTCGGCAAGGAGTCGCGCGCCTTCGAAGGCGACGCGCTCGCGGAGTTGCGCGCCTTCCTCGGCCGCTTCCGCGGCGTCGAGGACGCGGCCCTGCCCGCCTTCTCCGGCGGCGCGGTGGGATTCTTCGCCTACGACGCGGTCCGCCTCCTCGAGGACAGCGTGCCCGAGGCCGGCCGCGACGACTACGGCCTGCCCGACCTCGACTTCGGCCTCTACGAAGCCTTCGTGGTGTTCGACCACCTCAAGCACCGGCTTAGCATCGTCGCCAACGTGATGCCCGACGAGTTCGGCGGGCTCGAGCCCGCCTACGCCCGCGCGGTCTCGCTGCTGGATGCGCTGGAAGCCGAGCTTCGCGCGCCTCTCGCCCAAGGAGACCTGCTCGAGTCCCCATCCGTCCCGGCGCT
>DATAHJ010000166.1:0-2526 GCA_036263275.1 Fibrobacteria bacterium
GCGGGCTGCTGATGTACGGCATCCCGCCCATGAAGCTGGAGAAGAACGTCGTCGACCGGCGCGTGAAGCTGATGGCGCAGGAAGGCGTCAACTTCGTGGTGAGCACGAACGTGGGCAAAGACTTCCCCACCGAGCGGCTGAAGAGCGAGTTCGACGCCATCGTGCTGTGCGGGGGCGCCACGCACGCGCGCGATCTGCCCATCGAGGGGCGCAACCTGAAGGGCATTCACCTGGCGATGGAGTTCCTGTCGCTGAACACGAAGAGCCTGCTCGACAGCAAGCACGCCGACGGCAAGTACATCAGCGCCAAGGGCAAGCACGTGGTGGTGATCGGCGGCGGCGACACGGGCACGGACTGCGTGGGCACCTCGTTGCGCCACGGCTGCAAGAGCCTGGTGCAGCTGGAGATCCTGGCCCGCCCCCCCGAGGTCCGCGCGGCGGACAATCCGTGGCCGCAGTGGCCGCGCATCTACCGCGTCGACTACGGCCAGGAGGAGGCGGCCGCGGTGCAGGGCGCCGATCCGCGCAAGTACGCGGTCGTCACCAAGCGCTTCATCGGCGACGCGGCGGGCAACGTGAAGGGGCTGCACACCGTCGAGGTGGAGTGGAAGCCCGAGAACGGGCGCATGATCATGCGCGAGCTGCCGGGCACCGAGAAGGAATGGCCGGCGGAGCTGGTGTTCCTGGCCATGGGGTTCCTGGGGCCGGAGAAGCCGGGGTTGCTCAGCGAGCTGGGCGTGGCGCTGGACGGGCGGGGGAACGTGGTCACCGACGGGAGCAAGCAGACGTCGGTGCCGAAGGTGTTCGCGGCGGGCGACATGTCGCGCGGTCAGTCGCTGATCGTGTGGGCCATCGCCGAGGGGCGCGACGCCGCCCGCGGGGTCGACAAGTTCCTGATGGGCGAGACGCTGCTGCCGTAGCGGCAGGGATCGGCGGCGCTGTAGGGACTCGTTCTCTCGGTCGCGGGGGCGAAGAGGTGGGGTCCCCTGCCGTGCTCAAACCTCATCATCGATCGGAAGTCTGCTGCATGGCGGCGTCGTAGCCGAGTTCCATGACGAGGAGTTGGTCGTAGCCACGACCGATGACGGCCCAGCCTGGCTCGCCGTTCCTTTTGAGGTGACCTCCGACAGCTGCGATGCCGAGGAGAGCATCGGCAATGGTCGGATTGGGCGGGAGGTCGGGGCGCTTGCGTCGGCGAAGAAGAAATCGGAGACACACAAGCTGCGATTGGGTTAGTACCTCGGTCGCTGGAACGGCCGGCTTCCGGCGGGCCAGAGTGCGTAGGAGCAGCAGTCGCCAAGCGATGGGGGCAAAAACTGCCACCGCATTTACCAGTGCGTGGGTTGATTCGAGTTGCCGCTTTTCGATTGCGCAGCCGGTCTTGAGGGCCTTGAAGTACTCTTCGATGACCCATCGGCATCGGTAGGCGTCCACGACAGCCAGGACTTGTTCAGGAGTTCCTACCGGCTCCGTCGTCCACAGGCGCCACTCGACGGCCGGCTCGCCTGATGGCGGATGGGGTTCGAAGACCCGGACGACGTTGATCGAAAGTTCTTTCACCTGGCATAGGCTCGCCGATCCCGGCCTGACCAGGACCACTGTTTTGCCGCTGACCTCCAACTCCGCCTGCCTGGCCGATCGCGGCGGGTGGTACTTGCGATAGGACGGCATCTTGCTCGCCTTCCGGGCGCAGACCGGTACCTCGCGACTGGCAAGAGTCTTCGCCCGGGCGAGGACGTCCCCGATACGGAGGGCATCCCCCTCGGTCAGCTTTCGCGTCGCTTGAGCCATTCGAATTACGAATCGCCTTCCAGCCTGGGCCAGTTCGGCCATCAGCGCGTAGCTGTCTGCCTCTCTATCCATCACGTGAATCGCCTTCGGCAGCGTCACGGCGACCTGCGCCACGGAGCGTCCCCAGCGCAGCCCCTCGTTGTTGGGGTCCGTCTGCTTCTTCGTGTTGTTTCGGACGCCCTTCTTGCCGTCTCGCGCGTGAACGGCGAGGCCCACCACGCCAAGCCCTCTTCTCTCTTCATCGCGAGACACTGCCAGCGCGAAGTGCCCGTAGAATCCAAAGCTTTTCCCCTGGCCTACACGGCCCAGATCCTGTCTCCCTGTCTGGCCGAAGTTGAACTCAGTCGTGTCGTGCGCCACCACCACGTCGCCCACCACCTTCGCTGCCCGTCGAACTGTCTGGCGAACGTGCGGCGCCAAGATCTCTTCAGCAGTCACCTTCGGATTGCTGAGAAACCGGTACGTCCCCTCCAACTCCGAGTCGCTTCCAGCCGTCGTCGGAAAGCTCTCCTGCGGTCCCGCCACTGCTTGCAGCGCTATCCGCACCAACCGCCGTCCCAACCTTGCGTCTCCGAGCGACGCTCCCTCGTATTCGCCCTCGATTCCTTCTTCCTGCCCGGAATCCGTAGCCATTCCTTCTTAGATCACAGCCAGATCCGCCACACAAGAACTTGTGTGGGATCTTGAGGTTTGAGCACGGCAGGGGAACCCCACCTCCTCGCCCCCCCGCGACCG
>DATAHJ010000167.1:0-4822 GCA_036263275.1 Fibrobacteria bacterium
CGACATGCTCGACAAGTGGGAGGAGCAATTGCTCGAGGGCGGCCCCTTCGCCGTGTGGGGCAAGGTGACCGAGGAATGGGACGCGTTCTCGCTGGAGGCCGAGCGCGTGCGGCCGGTGCAATACACGCCCAACCTCGTGAACTTCGACGCGGCTTCGGAGCGACTCCGGGCCTCCCCCTACTCGGGCGAAGGACGGCGCTCGTGGGCGGCGTAACGGAAAGATGAAAAGATGGAATGATGGAATGATGGAATGATGGAGTGATGAAAAAAGGCAATAGAAAGGTTCACCGGAAGAGGGGGTTTCATCATTTCATCCCTTCATCATTCCACCATTAAGCTCATGACTTCTCCCGTTTCTCCTCCCCCGTCTTCCTCTCCCTCCTCCCTCTTCGCCGCCGTGCGCATTCCGCGCTTCGCCGCGCAGGCGTTATCCGCCGCGCGGCCGGAATTGCGCGGGCGTCCCTTCGTCGTGGTGGAGCAGGACCCCGAAAGCCACAAGACCACCGTGCTCGACCTTTCGCCCTCCTCTGCCGCCGAAGGCGAGTTCAGGCATATTTGGCCGGGCCTTCCGGCCTTTCTGGTGAGGCGCAAGTGGCCCGAACTTCCGGTCATGGCGCGTGACATCAAGGCTGAAACGAAGTTGCGCGCCGCTCTCGACGCGCTGTGGCTGCGCGCCACGCCCGCCTTCGCCTCCGAGGGCGGAAAGGTCTTGCTCGACCTCGCGGGCACGCCCCTGGCGCGCCGTCATATGAAGAGGGAGCGTGACGAGGAAGAAAGCATGCGCCGCCTCGGGGAGGCCTTGCATGCGGCCGTTCGCGCGCTGGGCGTGGAGCAGGTCGCCGTGGGCGTGGCCGCCACGCGCGTGGCCGCGCGCATGCTCGCGAAAGTCGTGCAGTCGCACGATGGAAGCGGCTCGGCCGCGTGCCCGTCCGGCGCGGAGCCGGAACGGTTCGACGACTTGTCGCCCGAGTACCTGCCGGGATTGTCTCCCGCCGCGCGCGCACGGCTCAAGAAGTACGGCCTCGTGGCGATCGCGGCGGTGCGCGTCCTGGATCGTGAGGAATTGAGATTGCGCTTCGGGCTCGAGGGCGACCGGCTGCACGCGCTGGCGCGCGGGCTCGACTTCGGGCCCGCGATCGAAAAGCGCCGCCCCGTCGAGGTGGAAACAGTGTTCCCGCGCGACCTGAACGACGAGGAAGTCCTGCGCAACCGCGCGCGGCTCACCGCCGACAAGCTCTGCCATGCGTTGCGCGCCGAAGGGCTCAAGGCCAACCGCTTCACGCTCACGCTCGTCTACTCCGACGGGCGCAGCGCGCGCCGCAGCCTCGCGCTGAACCCTCCCACCGCGGCCTTCGAGGCGCTGGCCGCGCGCGTGGTGCCGCTGTTCTTCGAGCTCTACCAGCGGCGCGTCGCGCTGCGCCGCATCCGCCTGGGCGTAGCCGTTCCCGCGCCCGAGACGGGGCAACGCGACCTCTTCGAGGACGCGCTGTCGGGCAAGCAGGAGGCGCTTTCGCGCGCCATCGACGCGATCCGCCGCAAGCGCGGATTCACGGACGTGGTCAGCGCATCCAATGTGGAGAAGGGAAAGAAAATCGTTACAAAAGCGCCGAATTCAGGGCCTTCTCGCGCGGCTTCTCCCCGCGCCGCTACACACTGAAACGCCCCGGTTCGAATCGCGTGAGGCGCGGGCCATAGCTTGAGGGTATGTCTTGCGCCGTTCTCCTGACGAACGGCGCCGTCCCGGGAGGAAGCCATGAAACCGATGATCCATTTTCCGAAGAACAACTTGCGCGGAAAGGCCGATCCGAAGGTGATGACCGCCCTGATTACGGCTTTGCTGCTCAGTGCCTGCGTAAATAGCGACAACGGATCGGATCCCGAATACGACAAGTACAAGAACACGCCCGTCAATGAATCCACGGCGAAGGCAAGCCTGCAGGCCCAGTCGGCGAGCATGGCGGCTTGGGACGGCATGATGGAAAATCCGGTCTCGGTGAGCGACGTGCCGGGCACGGGATCGGGCGCGGAGTGGATGATGGTTCAAAAGGCCGCGGGCCCGGCCAAGGTGAGCGCGGGCGACGACCTGGTCATCGACTCCAGCACGGCCGCGCAGGGGTACGCGACCTTCAGCATCACGCGCGCCGGGTTGCTCTCGACCACCTACGACACGGCCGTGGTGAAGTGGGACGCGCAGGCGCGCGATGGAATCTCCGGCAACGAGAACGTCATGAGCTGGTCGCATACCGTGGCTTGGGTGAACGGCACGCGCGAGCGCGCCGCCTTCACCGACGCCGATGGCGACGGCCTCGTCAACGTCGTCTCTGGCGGGCAGAATCGCGTCCGCATCGACTACCGCAAGGAGTGGAACGGCGGAAGCCCCGTGGAGATGGCCGTCGTCGTGGCGGCGGCCGGCCCCGACGGCAGCTTCGATGGCGAAGCCGACAACCGCCTGTACCAGGCGGAGTGGGAGCGCCGTATCGGGGGCAAGCTCGCCGCTTCGGCGCAATTCACCGACGAGGACGGCGACGGCCTCGTGCTCGACAACGCCGATACTTCCGTGATCCGGCTCACGGCTTGGGAATCCATGCCCACCCTTCGCCCCCTCGTGAAAGGTGTGCGCGCGGTGGTGCGCGTGCGCAAGCTCGGCTACGGCAAGGGCGAGGAGCCGGTGGGCTTCGAGTACACCGACACCCTCCGCGACGGGCGCAACCGGCACGTCTACCTCCGCAATTCCGCCGGCGGCGACGTGATCCTTGCGAACGACACGTTGCGCCTGTTCGCGGAGACCCGGCAGAAGGATGGGAACGACTCGTTGCGCTCGCTCGACGTGAAGCTCGCCTTCGGCGCGGGCGCGGACCTCAAGAGCCAGGACGACGACGTCTTCTACTCCCTGCGCGTCGAGGCGCACAACCGCCTCGGCTTCCAGCGCGACATGACCTTCGAGGTTGTCTCTGCCACGCCCGTGCCGCGCGGACAGGCCCCGCAATCGGGGACCTTCCGCTTCGACGCCACCTATGCCAACCGCAAGAGCGTCTCGGTGGTCGGCACCTTCACGCCGACTGCGTTCCAGGGAACGTACACGGGCCCGAAGGGCGACACGGCTTCTTTCTACGTCGCGCGATAGTTCAAGGCCGAAAGACGTACGGGGAAGCCCGGCCTAGAGCTTTCGCGCCTCCCGGTACACGTCCCGGTCGCGCATCCCCAGCGTCCAGTTGAGTCCGTAGACTCCGGGATTCACGCGCAGGCCCACGGCGTCGAATCCCCGCTCCGACGACCACGACGTGTCGCCCAAGGGCGGCACGTCCCGCGACAAGGCGTCGAAGTGGAACCACAGGTTCCGTTCCAATGTCTGCGCGGCATCGGGCTTCGAGTTCTGCGCGTACAACGTATAGAGCAACTGGGCCGCCGAGCGGCGATGCAGGTCCTTCGCCAATCCCTTCTCCAGCATTTCCTGCGCCGCCGCGCGCGCCTTCACGGCGCGCGGATCCTCGTCGCCCGTGCAGCATGCATGCAGCACGCGCGCGTAAAGCTCGTAGAAGTCGGGCTCGGCGTAGCCGCCGCGCTCCGCGTTCTGCAGGCAGTCGAGAGCGAAGTAGAGGTAGCCCTGCTTGTATTGCGCTTCGGCGAGCAGGTACCAGCCGCGGCCCGCGCCGGGCTTCTTCTCCAGCGCCTGGTCGAAGAAGTTGATCGCCTCGTCGAGCTTCTTTTTCTTCAGCAGGTATTCGGCGTACAACAACTGGATCTCCGGCGCGGCGCTGTCCTCCTCGGAGCGGGCCTTGAGGAAGGCGGCCCAGTCGGGCTCGGGGCGAAAGCGCCACAGCAGCGCGGCCTTGGCGACCAGCGCGGCGCGGTCGTGCGGGCGCTCCGCCAGCCGCGCCGCGATCGCCGAGTCGGCCGCGCGCCAGCGGCCCTGCGCGGTGCGCAGGGCCAGCACGTTGCGCCACGCGCCCTCGGCGGCGGGGCCCCCGGACCGCCATTCCTGCCGCCACAACGCCTCCGCGCCCGTCGGGTCGCCCGCGAGGGCCCGCAGGAGCCCGACGTTCACGCGCAGGCAACCGGCGAGCTCGGGCGGGAGCGCCGCGCCGCGAAGCGCGGCCCAGGCCTGCAGCGCCCGTTGCGGGGTGCCGTTCATCAGGGCGCGCAAGCCGATGACGAAGCTTTCTTCCTGCGGGGTGAGCCGGCCGCGCGGCAAAAGCGTCTGGCCCTTGCCGGGCGCGATGGAAGCGAGGATGGCCCGCGTGTCGGTGCGGGAGAGCGTGTCCGGGAATCCCGCGACCCACATCACCGCCGCGGCGCGCCCGCTCGCGTTGCCGTCCGCGCCGCGCACGGGCAGCGCGGATTCGAATTCAAGCCAGTCGATGCCGGCGCTGGCGGCCGTGGCCGCCAGCAAGGCGAAGGCGAGTGCCGCCGGGAAACGCATGGGGAATAAGATAAGCGGACAGCGGACAGCAGACAGCGAAGAGTCCGAACGAGGGCTCCCGGAGGCTTTCCCGCCGTGGGCTGTCCGCTGTAAGCTGTTAGCTTTCCCTCCCATGGTCCTCACCGGTCCCGAAATCAAGCGCCAGATCGACGCGGGCACGATCCATATCGCTCCGTTCAATCCCGTTCATATCGGCCCCAATTCCTACGACGTCACGCTCAATCCGAAGCTGCTCGTCTACGACCTCGGCCAGGGCGGCGCGCTGGACATGAAGCGCGACAACCCGGTGCGTTCGCTCGTTATTCCCGAGGAAGGACTCGTGCTCGAGCCGGGGACGCTGTACATCGGCTGCACGAACGAGACGGCCACGAGCAAAGCCTTCGTGCCCATGTTCGAGGGGCG
>DATAHJ010000168.1:0-10336 GCA_036263275.1 Fibrobacteria bacterium
CCGGAGAAGGCCAGCAGCGCGCGGCCGTGGCCGGCGGTGAGCTTGCCCTCCTGCAGCCAGGCGCGCACATCGGGCTCCAGCTTCAGGAGGCGCAGGGTGTTGGTCACGGCCGCACGGCTTTTGCCCACGCGCTCGGCCACCTGCTCGTGCGTGAGGCCCAGCGCGTTGACCAGCTCCTCGTAGGCCAGCGCCTCCTCGAGCGGATTCAGCTGGACGCGCTGGACGTTCTCGACCAGCGCGAGTTCGCGCATGTCGCGGTCGGAAACCTGGTCGCGCACCAGCGCGGGGATGCGGGCGCGGTTCAGCGAACGGAAGGCGCGATAGCGCCGTTCGCCCGAGACGATCTGGTAGCCTTCGCCGTGCCGGCGCAGCAGGATGGGCTGCATCAGCCCGCTTTGCGCGATGGACGCCGCGAGCTGCTTCAGCTCGTCCTCGGCGAATTCGCGCCGAGGCTGGTACGGGTTGGGCTCGATGCGCTCGAGCTCGACCTCGTGGACGGGAGAACCCGTCTTGGGGTCGGCCACCTCGGCGCCCAGGTTCGCGAAGATCGCGTCGAGGCCCTTGCCCAGCGCGCGGCGGCTCATGCGGCGGCCTGCCTCTCGATGACCTCGCGGGCCAGCTCCATGTAGCGCACCGCGCCGATGGAGACCACGTCGTAAAGGATCACGGGCTTGCCGAACGAGGGCGCCTCGGAGAGCTTCACGCTGCGGGGAATGATGGTCTTGAACACCTTCTCCGAGAAGGTGTTCTGCACGTCCTCGGCCACCTGCTTCGACAGGTTGAGGCGCGAGTCGTACATCGTGAGCAGCGCGCCCTCGATGGCGAGGTCCGGATTGGTGCTCTGCTGCACGAGGCGAATCGTGTTCAGCAGCTCCGCCAGGCCCTGCAGCGCGTAGTACTCGCACTGGATCGGGATCAGCACCGAGTCCGCCGCCGTGAGCACGTTGAGCGTGAGGATGTTCAGGCTGGGCGGCGAGTCGATCAGGATGAAATCGTAGTCCGCCTTCACCGCGTCGAGCACGCGCTTCAGGCGGCGCTCGCGGCGCTCCTCCTGCAGCAGCTTCACCTCGAGGCCCGCGAGCGAGCGCGAGCAGGGGAAGAGGTCGAGATACGCCATGCTGCCCTTTTGGACGTAGCTGCGCACGTGCTCCGCCGTGACTTCGGCCTCGGGCAGAAGCAGCGCGTCGTAGATGTCGTTCTCGAAGCCCTCGTCGAAGCCCAGGCCCTGCGTCGAGTTGGCCTGCGGATCCATGTCGACGAGCAGCACGCGCTTCTCCATCGCGGCAAGGGCCGCCGCGAGGTTCACGCAAGTGGTGGTCTTGCCCACGCCGCCCTTCTGATTGCAGGCCGCGATGATGCGTGTCACGAGGACACCCTTCGGTGAAGCGTGATAGCCGGAGCGAGAGCAAGCGAGGCTAGACGCCTCGACGCAGTCGTACCGGGAGTACGGCGAGGAGAGGCGACGCCGCATCGCGCCGCTCGCAGCCCGGCTATCACGCTTCGCCTGCTTTCTGGGCGACGATCACATAATAGGAGCGGGGGATGCCGGGCAGCGAGTATTCGTGCGACGCGATGCGCTCGTAACCTACCGGCGTCTCGAGGTGAGGCTCGGCCTTGAAGGTCATGAACTGGCCCTGGGGTTTCAGCATCTTGTAGGCCAGCTTCGCGTCACGGGTCAGCTCCCCGAAGGCCCGGCAGCATACGACGTCCATGTGGGAGAGGTAGACCCGCTCCACGCGCTCGGTCAGGATGTGGAAGTTGGGGATGCGCACTTCGCGGATGATCTCCTGCATCAGCGCGCACTTCTTCTGGTTGGGCTCGATGGCGAAAAAGTCGATGTCCGGGCAGGCGATGGCCAAGGGCAGCGAAGGCAGGCCCGGGCCAGCACCCATGTCGGCCAACTTGTTCACATCGTGAAAAAACGGGATCAGTTGCAGGGAATCCACGATATGGCGTTCCCAGATCAGGGCCTCGTCCTGTGCGCTGACAAGGTTCAGGTTCTTGTTCCACCGGCGGTAAATGCCCTCCAGGGTGCGAAGCTTGCCCTGGACTTTTTCGTCGAAGGTGGACGGGTCGATAAGGAGGCCGTTCATGGTTCGGGAAATGTACGACAGGTTTCCGGGGTTTCAAGCTGAATATTGGGGCGGGAAAGTTTCACGTGAAACGTGCCGCATTTTCATGCTGCCGGGGTATGTTTCACGTGAAACAGGGGCGCCCGGATTTTTCGCGAACGTTGTGGACCTTGGGGAGTGGGGTACCCCCAATGTTTCACGTGGAACACGCGCCTTAGCGCGGTTGGATAGGGGGGCGGTTTTGGGAACAGGGAAGGGGGCGAATGGGATTCGCCCCTACAAGGACTGACCGCCTCCGGCGGTCAGTCCTTGTCCATCGACAAAACCGCCAAAAAGGCTTCCTGCGGAAGCTCGACCGTGCCGACGGCCTTCATACGCTTCTTGCCCTCTTTTTGCTTTTCGAGCAGCTTGCGCTTGCGGGAGATGTCGCCGCCGTAGCACTTGGCGGTCACGTTCTTCCGCAGGGCCTTGACCGTGCTGCGGGAAATGACCCGGCCACCGACGGCGGCCTGGATGGCCACTTCGAACATCTGCTGGGGGATCAGCTCCTTGAGCTTCGTGCACAGGGCGTTGCCCCAGGTGTAGGCCTTGTCCTTGTGAATGATGACCGAAAAGGCGTCCACCGGGTCGCCGTTCAGCAGGATATCCAGTTTGACCAGGCTCCCCTTCCGGTACCCCATGGGCTCGTAGTCGAAGGAGGCGTACCCCTTGCTCACCGACTTCATCTTGTCGAAGAAGTCGAACATGATCTCACCCAGGGGGAATTCGTAGGAAAGGCTGACCTTGTCGGGGGTCAGGTATTCCATGGACATATAAACCCCGCGCTTTTCCTCCGAGAGCTTCATGATCCCGCCCACGTATTCCTTGGGGACGATGATCTGGGATTTCACGAAGGGTTCGTCGATATCGTCGTACTTGCCGGCGTCGGGCAGCTTGCTGGGGTTCTCGATCGTGATGACCGACCCGTCGGAGAGGTGAACGTGATATTCCACGTTGGGCACGGTGGAGATCACGTTCATGTTGAACTCGCGCTCGAGCCGCTCGCGAACCACTTCCATGTGGAGCAGGCCCAGGAAGCCTACGCGGTACCCAAAGCCGAGGGCCTGCGAGGTCTCCGGCTGCCAAGAAAGAGCCGAGTCGTTCAGGGCCAGCTTTTCGAGCGAGAGGCGCAAGTCCTCGAAATCGTCGGTATCCACCGGATAAATGCCGGCAAACACCATCGGGATGATATCCTTGTACCCCTTGAGGGCCACGGTCGACGGGTTGCGCCGGTCGATGATGGTGTCGCCGATCTTGGTGTCCGCCACGTTCTTGATGTTGGCGACCATATACCCGACCTCGCCGGCGGCGAGAGAGTCGGTGGGGTTTCGATCCAGGGTCAAAAAGCCGATTTCGGTGATGTCGTAGTCTTTGCCCGTCGCCATGAGCTTGATGGGGGCCTTGTGCTCGAGCACCCCGTCGAAGACCCGGATGTAGGCGATGGCGCCCCGGTACGAGTCGAACTTGGAGTCGAAAATGAGGGCGCGGGGCGGGGCGGTCCGGTCCGCCTTGGGGGGAGGAATGACCTCGATCACCCGGTCGATCAGCTCCTTGATGCCGATGCCTTCCTTGGCCGAAACCCGGGGAATCAGATCCGGGTCGATGCCGATCAACTCCCCGATCGTTTCCGCGATATCGTCCGGATGGGCCGACGGAAGGTCGATTTTGTTCAGGATGGGGAGAATGGTCAAATCATTGTCAAGTGCGAGGTACAGGTTGCTGAGGGTCTGCGCCTCGATGCCTTGGGTCGCGTCCACCACCAGGATGGCGCCCTCGCAGGCCGCCAGGCTGCGCGAAACCTCGTAGGTGAAGTCCACGTGCCCCGGGGTGTCGATGAGGTTGAGGAAGTATTCCTCGCCCTTGTAGATGTATCGCATGCGGATGGCATGCGACTTGATGGTGATTCCCCGCTCGCGCTCGAGGTCCATGTCGTCGAGCACCTGGGCCTGCATCTGCTGGCGCGTGATGGTGGCCGTGGTCTCCAGCATGCGATCGGCCAGCGTGGACTTGCCGTGGTCGATGTGGGCGATGATGCAGAAGTTGCGGATTCGTTCGGGAGCGGGACGCATGCGGTTCCTGGGAAGGGGCGGAAAAATACCTTTCACGGACGCGAAACGCGGAAGCGGGCCACCCTATTTTGTATACTATGCCCCCGCGTTTTCAACGCGCGCCGCGCGGGCCGGAACAAGCCCGCGACAGACAAAGAGGACCTCGACATGAGCAAGCTCTCCCTGAAGAAACTCCTCCCTTCCCTTCCCTTCGCGCTCGCGATTCTCGCGGCGGTCGCCCCGGCCTTCGCGCAGGAAGCCGGAGGAAAAGACTTCCACCCCGACTTCTCGAAGACCGAGAAGATCGTCGCCGAGATCAAGGTGCATGAGGGCGTGATGAAGTTCGAGCTGCTCTTCAAGTCGGCGCCCAACACGGTGGCCAACTTCATGTCGCTCGCCCAGAGCGGCTTCTACAAGAAGACCGGCTTTCACCGCGTGATCGAGGGGTTCATGATCCAGGGCGGCGACCCCAAGGGCGACGGCACCGGCGGCCCCGGCTACACCATCAACGACGAGATCGACCCCAAGCTCAAGCATGAGACGGGCACGCTGTCGATGGCCAATGCCGGCCCGAACACCGGCGGCTCGCAGTTCTTCATTTGCCACGGGCCGCAGCCCCACCTCGACGGCCGTCACGCCATATTCGGGAAGATGATCTCCGGCTATGACGTGCTCGCCCGCGTCGAGAAGGGCGACCCGATCCTCGACGTCAAGGTCGTCGAAACCAAGAAGCCCTGAACCACGAAAGCCGGAACCGCCCCGGGCGGCGCCGCGACGTCACGTTGAAGAAATCGAAACCCGCCAAGAAACCCGCGAAGGCCAAGCCCGCACCCAAGAAGGCGGCGGCGAAGAAACCCGCGCCTGCGAAAAAGGCGGCACCCAAGAAGGTCGCGCCCGCGAAGAAGGCTGCCGCGAAGCCGGCGCCCAAGGCCAAGGCGCCGGTGAAGGCTGCGCCCAAGGCCAAGGCTCAGCCCGAAAAGAAAATCGTCGCCGCGAAGGCCGTGCCCGCCAAGGCCGCCGCGGCGGCGCTCGCCAAGCCCGCGAAAGAGGTCCCCGCCGCCAAGGCGCCAAAGGCCGCGAAGGAGCCCAAGCCCGCGCCGGTCGTCGAGGTCATTCCCGCCCTCGCCGACGTGAAGCGCCCCGCCAAGCCGTTCTTCATGGAAGTGAAGCCCGGCGTGGAGCGCGTGATCAAGCGCGGCGACAAGACCGCCGCCTCGCAGGCCATCGACCTGCAGGCGCGCCGCAAGGGTCCCACGGCCGAGGAAACTCCGGAAGAGCTCGCCGAGCGCATCGAGCGCGAGCTGCAGAGCCAGTCGTTCCTGCGCCGCACGCCCATGCGCCGGCAGATGTGCACCAAGTGCGGCATCAACGCCGTGGCGCCGCGCTTCACCATCGACCGCGAGCTGGGCTATTGCGACAGCTGCGCGGAGATCCTGCGCCTGGGCGAGACCAAGGAAGCCAAGCGCATGGAGTTCAGCCTCGCCGTCAAGAAGGACGAAGGCGAAGCCGCCGAGAGCGAGGACGCCGCGCCCGAGGAAGGCGAGGAAGAACCCGTGCCGGAGGATCTGGACGACTAGCGTCCCTCTCCGGCGCGACGCGCGACTCGACGCGGCGCGCACGCTTGCCGTGATCGGCATGATGGCCGCGCACACGTCGCGGCTGATTCCCTTCGACGCGCGGCCCTCCTGGGCGCGCCTCGTCCTGCTCTTCGAACCCCTCATCCCCTCCCTGTTCCTGCTGCTCGTCGGCTTGTCGCTGTCGCGCTCCTTCGAGGCGGCGCGCATGCGAGGCGAAGCGTCACGCGCGTGGTATACACGGCAGGCGCGACGCGCCGCCGGGCTCTGGGCCATCTCGGTGCTGTTCTTCGTCGCGGAGTACGGCGTCCGGATTCCCGATGCGCTGCTGGGCGGCGGCATCCTCGCCGTCATCGCCTACGCAATCCTGGGAATCGGGGCGCTCATGCTGTTGCCGCGCGCCTCGCTCCTTATAGGGGCGGCCTTTGTCGCGGGCTGCGCAACCTTCGCCTGGATGGACGCCACCGGGCGCGCGCTCTTTCCGCTGAACACCGGCGGCGCGCCGATTCTTCCGATGACCTTGTTCGCGCTCGCCGGCGCGCTGCTCGGACGCTTGCGGAGCGGGCGCCGTGCCGCGATGTGGATCCTCGCCGTGATCGGGGGCGGGGTCGCGATCTGGCTGATCACGCGGCACGGCGCCGAGGCGCTGTTCACGAAACCCTTCGGGCGAAGCGATGCCGGCCGCGACTTGCCCGCGTCGATCCTTCCCCGCCGCGAGGCATTGCACGTAGGCTTTTACGACCTGAAGCCCGTGCTGGCGACCGCGTGCCTGGGACTGCAACTTTCGCTTTTGGCCGTCCTCGGAATCCTCCTGCGGAATTTCCCCGAAAGGATCGCGCGCTTCGCCTTCGCGCCGGGTCGACACGCCTTGGCGATTTATGTGGGACATTTGGCATTCCTCGCCGCGGTGGTCACGATTTTCGGGGAACAGCCGCTTACGGCCGTCTCGGGCACTTGGGTTTGGGTGGGACTGATTTTGGTTTGGCAATCCGCAGCTTTTTTGCTTGAACAGAAAAAACGGGTATGATTTGGGTACTAAACGAAATATTTATCCCTGAACCCTCCTTTTCGCGGTAGATTGCCGAGTGAGCCGGGCAAGTCCAGCGCGGTGATGGAGGGACAAACATGAAACGCGCATCGATGAAAAAACTGTTCGCCGCGATCTCGATCGCGTTCTCGGGGCCCGGAAGAAGCTTGCTGGCGCTTTCGTTCGTGCTCGCCGCCTATGCCATCGGGCAGACGGTTGACGGAGGACTGCCGAACGTGATCGCGCCGAAGAACAACAAATTGACCGCCCAAGAGCAGGCGGACGGCTACGTACTGCTTTGGAACGGCCTCGACTACACGGGGTGGAAGGCCAACAGCAGCACGACCAATCCGGGAAATCCCGGCAGCAACTGGGCCATCGTCACGATCAAGGGCCTGGAAAGCAACGACACCCACAAAAGCACGGATGCCGATTCGAACATGCTGGAGGTCGCCAGCAGCGGCAACAGCATTTTCACCGACGACAGCACCTACCTGAACTTTGACTGGAAAATGGAATGGAAGGCCGTGGAAGGCCTGTCCGGGAACAGCGGCATGCTGTTCCATTACAAGGTCAGCGTGAACACCAACAACAACTATTCGGCTCCGGAATACCAGCTCTGCAACGCGGAGTGGACCTCCGAGTGGAAAAGCACGACGACCACCGCCGGCAACAACTACCTCATCACGCCGCTCATGGCCTCGCGGAAGAACTCGGACAACTCCCCGAACTGGGTCAAGGCCGAAGGGCATTGGAACCAGTCCCGCATCATTTCCTACGGGGCTCGCACCGCGTTTTACGGCAACGGCCTGCGCCTGCTGGAATACAGGATGTTTTCGCCGCAGTGGAATACCGCCTACAATGCCAGCAAGTACAAGGGCCTGGGCGTTTACAACACCATCCATTCCGGGAGCTTCTTCATCCAGGACCACGGGGAAAAGTGGATGAAGTTCCGGAACATCCGCGCCAAGAAGCTGACCGCGGACCCGTGGGCCCCGGGCTCGCCCCTCCTGAACAAGGATTCCCTCGCGATCGGCGACACCTGCCTCGTCGACACGCTGACCTTCGCCGACGAGGACAACGTCGGAACTACGACCGCCATTTCGCCGGGTGGCCGGGTCCACGAAACCATCACGCCGAAAATCCACTCGAACAAGACGGGCATCTCCATCGCGTTTACGAAACCGGGATCCTACACGATCCGCGTGCTCGACCTGCGTGGTGGCCGCTACCTGGAACAGGGCGTTTCCAACGCGGACCAAGCCTTCGTCCCGGGTGATTTTTCCGGCTCCCCCAAGGTGCTGAGCATCTGGAGCGGACGCAGCAAGGTTCACGAGAGCATCGTAAGCGTTCCGTAACCCCCTGCGGATCCCCTCACCCGGCGTGTCGCCCGTCCCCGTTGCATCGGCATCGGTGCACGGATCGCGGCGCGCCAAGAAAATCCCCCTTTTTGAAAAGGACATCGGCATGACGAAAAAGGCCACCGCACTATCATTTTCATGGATCGCGTTGTTGCTCGGAGCGCCCCTTGCGGCCGAACCCGACGACGTCCAGTTCTCGAGGCCCGTCTTGGGCATGGGCCAGGAAGTCACCCATGTCGTCGATGGCGCCGACTACGTCGAGAAGGAGGGCGGCATCAAGAACCGAGGATGGATCCTGCCCACCACCGGCACCGTCGACTTCCAGGCGAGGAGGGACGAGCGGCTCAACCTTGAGGTCATGATCGGGGTCACCTACTTCGCCGCCCCTTATCAGTATGCCCAGCCACAGAATTATGTCCGCAACATTTCGTTGACCGTCCCGCGCCTCACCGCGAGCTACGCCTTCGGCGACGTGGCGGATCCCTTGTTGAAGGTCGACGTCGGCATCTTCAACTACAAGTACAATGAAAACGCCCGCAACCTGGGTGAGTATATGTTCCGCAGCTGGGCCTACCCCGGCATCATCTTCACGGGTGGGACGTACGGCTACGTGAACAACAACAGCGCGACGCTCACCGGCATCCGGATGAAGCAATCGCTGGGCGCCTTTTCCCACGAGCTTCTCCTGAACGTCGAAACCGAAATGACGCCGATCTACGACCTGAACCTGACGTACATGGCGCGCTTCAACTACCGCAACATCTTCACCGTCGGCGGCGGCGTGCAGCTGGCCCGCTTCGTCAACGCGGACATCGACCCGAACATGTCGGTTCATTATTTCAAGCATAACGGCACGACCTACGTCAGCGATCCCGAGGGCGTTTCCTATTACTCGAGCCTGCAACAAGGGATCCAGGAAAAAATGGAGGAGCCCGGCCTTTCGGCGGCCGACTCCGCCAGGCTCCAGCGCGAATACGACAGGGTGACCGAGGCGCTTCGCGTGAATGACAGCATCGCGTTCGGTCAAATTCACCCTGACATCAAGAGTTACTCTGCCAAGGCGATCAAGCCGGACCTCTACTTCTCGTTCGATCCGAAGCCCCTGCTCGGCATCGACGCCTTCGGCCCGAGGGACATGGTGATTTACGGCGAGGCCGCCATCCTGGGCGTGCAGGACCGCCCGGTTTATTATGAGGACATCTGGCAGCGCATCCCCATGATGATGGGATTCAACATCCCCACGTTCAAGGTTCTCGACGTGCTGACTGTCGAAGCGGAATATTATGGCAACCGGTGGCTGCCCACTTACCGCGTCCAGACCGGATCGGGAGGGGGAGGAGCCAGCGGCTCGAATGCCGTGCCCACGCCGCTGATGGACGCGAACGCGGGCAACTATTATCCGACGGACTGGGACAAGGACAACTGGAAGTGGTCGATTTATGCCGAAAAGACCTTGGTCCGGGGCGTTTCCTTTTCGGTCCAGGCCGCCAGCGATCACTCGCGCACCTGGGATTGGGTGACCTACGGGAAAACTCCGTGGGAGATGTATACGACCCCCTCCGAGTGGTATTGGTCCTCGAAACTGTCGGTCAGGATTTAAACGCGCTGATTCCCCGGAAAAAGGCCGGGATCCACAAGGTCCCGGCCTTTTTGTTCCCGAAAGACCCGCGTAAGCCCGCCTTTTCCTTCCGACCACGCCCTTCACCCCGATCCATCCCCGGGAAGGGCTTGCCCCCGCCAGAACACCCCCAGTCCCGCTTTTTGGGTATTCCCGGCTCCCTGGACCACGCCGCGCGCTGTTTCCACGCATTCATCGATACATCGCGATAAACCGATTTAAACCCCGGGGTTTTTGTAAATTCTCCTCTCCAAAGGAGAACCTCATGTCCAAGCACCTCTTCACTTCCGAATCCGTCTCGATGGGCCACCCCGACAAGATGGCCGACCAGATTTCCGACTCGATCCTCGACGCGATGCTCGAGCAGGATCCCAAGTCGCGCGTGGCGTGCGAGACGCTGATCACCACCGGCCTCGTGGTCGTCGCCGGCGAGATCACCACCAAGGCGAACATCGACTTCCAGCACGTCGTGCGCGAGGCGATCAAGCGCACCGGCTACGACGACGCGAACAAGGGCTTCGACTACAAGACCTGCGGCGTGAGCATCGTGCTCGACAAGCAGAGCCCCGACATCTCGCAGGGCGTGAGCGAGGGAGA
>DATAHJ010000169.1:0-2118 GCA_036263275.1 Fibrobacteria bacterium
ATGCCGGCGTCGGCCGCTTCGAGAATCGCGTCCGCCGCGAACGGCGGCGGCACGAAGATCATCGTCGCGTCGGCGCCGGTGTCGTCGACCGCGTCCTGCACCGTGTTGAACACCGGCAGGCCGACGTGCAGCGAGCCGCCCTTGCCCGGCGTGACGCCGCCGACCACCTTCGTGCCGTAGTCGAGCGCCTGCTCGGAATGGAACGTGCCCTGCTGGCCGGTGAAGCCCTGGCAGATGACTTTTGTGGATTTGTTGACTAATACACTCATTCTAATCCTTTGTTCTTCCTTCCCCCCGCTTGCGGGGAAGGTGCCCGCTAATCCTTGTTCTTCCTTCCCCCGCTTGCGAGGGAATGCTCGACGCTGTTCCCCTTCCCCCGCTTGCGGGGAAGGCTCGACGCTCTTCCCCTTCCCCCGCTTGCGGGGGAAGGCTCGACGCTCTTCCCCTTCCCCCGCTTGCGGGGGAAGGTCGGGATGGGGGCGAGTCATTGCGCGCGCGTTACGCAATCGCGTTGACTCACCCCCACCCTAGCCCTCCCCCGCAAGCGGTGGAGGGGATTTTTAGCCCCGCAAGCGGTGGAGGGGATTTTTAGCCCTCCCCCCGCAAGCGCGGAGGGGATTTCTCAGCCCTTCACCGCCGCCACCGCCTTCTGCGCCGCGTCGTTCAAGTCCAGCGCCGGCGTGATCTGCAATCCCGAGTTCGCGAGCAGCTCGCGGCCCTTCTCGACATTCGTGCCCTCGAGGCGCACGACGACCGGAATCGTCAAGCCGACTTCCTTCACCGCCGCGATGATGCCTTCCGCGATCAGGTCGCAGCGCACGATGCCGCCGAAGATGTTGACGAGGATGCAGCGCACCTTGTCCGACGAAAGGATCAGCTTGAACGCCTCCGTCACGCGCTCCTTGGTCGCGCCGCCGCCGACGTCGAGGAAGTTCGCCGGCTCGCCGCCCGCGAGCTTGATCACGTCCATCGTCGCCATCGCGAGGCCGGCGCCGTTGACCATGCAGCCGATGTTGCCGTCCATCGTCACGTAGTTGAGGTTGTGCTTGACCGCGACCGCCTCGGCCTGGTCTTCCTGCGATTCGTCGCGCATGCCCGCGAGGTCCGCGTGGCGGAACTCGGCGTTGTCGTCGGAGTTCACCTTGCCGTCGAGCGCGACGAGGTCGCCGGACGCGACGATCGCGAGCGGGTTCAACTCGACCAGCGACAGGTCCTTGTCGTTGAACAGCCGGTACAGCCCGAGCATGATCTTGGTCAGCTGGTTCGCCTGCTTGGCGTTGAGGCCCATCGCGAACGCGAGCGAACGGCACTGGTACGGCTGCAGCCCCTGGACGAAGTTCACTTCGAGCGTGTGGATGTCCTCGGGGTTGTCGCGCGCCACCTGCTCGATATCGACGCCGCCGCGCGCCGAGGCGATGAACGCGACCGCCTTGGTGGCCCGGTCCACAAGTACAGAAAGATACAATTCCTTCGCGATCGACCCCGCTTCGCTGATCAGCACCACGTTGACCGGCAGCGCGCGGCCGCCGGACTGGTAGGTCTGCATGCGCGTGCCGAGCATCTTCGACGCGGCCGCCTTGACGTCGTCGAGGGTCTTGACGAGCTTGACGCCGCCGGCCTTGCCGCGGCCGCCGGCGTGGATCTGCGCCTTGACCACCCATTCGTCGCCACCGAGCGCGCGCGCCGCCTCGACCGCCTGCTCGGGCGTCGCCGCGATCCGGCCCGTCGGCACCGGAATGCCGTACTCGGCGAACAACTGCTTGGCCTGGTACTCGTGAAAATTCATGCATGCACCTTGCGTTGGTCGCGAACCGGCCTGGCGAACTCGAGGCGGCGGCGCGAAGACGGGCGCGTATTGTGCGGAAAGCGCACGGCAATGAAAAGGCGCCCGCTGGCGATGCGGGTGTCGCGCGCGTGCGCACACGGCTGACTGGCGCGCCGCAGCTATGGCGCGGTCCGCGGACAAATTCCCGGCATCGCGATCTATGGCGTGCCGCACCCCCATCCGCCCTCCGGGCACCTTCCCCCGCAAGCGGGGGAAGGAAGTGCGCATTACTGCGCCTGGTAGCAGAAGATTGGACCCCTGCGTCGTTCCCCCCGCGCGCAGCGTCGGAACGG
>DATAHJ010000170.1:0-2936 GCA_036263275.1 Fibrobacteria bacterium
CCCGCGCCACGAGCGCGGCCTGGTCGCGCGGCCGCTCCGCGAGCCGCGCCGCGATGCCCGAGTCCGCCGCGCGCCAGCGGCCCTGCGCCATGCGCAGGGCGAGCACGTTGCGCCATGCGCCGTCGGAGGCCGGGCCGCCCGACTTCCACTCGCGCAGCCAGAGCGACTCGGCGCCGGCCGCATCGCCGCCGAGCGCGCGCAGCAGCGCCACGTCCACGCGCAGGCAGGCGGCGAGGGCGGGCGGAAGCGCCGCGCCGCGCAGGGCGGACCAGGCCTCCAGCGCGCGCCGCGGCGCGCCATCCATGAGCGCGCGAAGCCCCGCGACGAAGCTCTCCTCCTGCGGCGTGAGGCGGCCGCGCGGGAGGAGGGTCTGTCCCTTGCCGGGCGCGATGGAGGCGAGGATGGCGCGCGTGTCGGTGCGGGCGAGCGTGTCGGGGAAGCCCGCCACCCAGGTCACCGCGGCCTCGCGGGCGCCGGCGCCTCCCTTGCCGTCATCCCCGCGCACGGGCAACGCGGAATCGAAGTCGAGCCAGTCGACGGAGGCCGTGGCGGCCGTGGCCGCCACGAGCAGCACGAAGGCGGCTTTCGCCGGGAGACGCCTGGGGAGGAAAATAACAGGCTTCGCGGGCGAAGGGCCTCACCCCACCCCCGCCCTTCGGGGAGGGGGCGTTTGATTTCCGTCGTTGACATTGTTGGGGGTGGGGTGAGGCCCTTCGCCTACTACTTTGTAGGCCCATGGTCCTCACCGGTCCCGAAATCAAGCGCCAGATCGACGCGGGCACGATCCATATCGCGCCGTTCAATCCCGTCCATATCGGCCCCAACTCCTACGATGTCACGCTCAATCCCAAGCTGCTCGTCTACGACCTTGGGCCCGGCGCCGCGCTCGACATGAAGCGCGACAATCCCGTGCGCGCGCTGACGATCCCCGGGGAAGGCCTCGTGCTCGAGCCCGGCACGCTGTACATCGGCTGCACCAACGAGACGGCCACCAGCAAGGCGTTCGTGCCCATGTTCGAGGGGCGCTCCAGCATCGGCCGCCTGGGCATCAACACCCACATCACCGCCGGTTTCGGCGACGTGGGGTGGGGGTACCTCCCGGATGAATCCGGCAACCTCGTCTGCCAGTATCCCACCTGGACGCTGGAGATCGAGGTCGTGCATCCCATCCGGGTCTACCCGGGGGTGCGCATCGGCCAGGTTTATTTCATCCGCCCCGAGGGCGAATTGCAGTTCTACAAGGGCAAATACACGGCCCAAAAAGAGCCGCAAGCGAGCCGCCTGTTCCGCGATTTCCAATAGTCGATTTCGCGTTCCACGAACGGCCCTTGGACTCCAGCGAAAACCCCACCTCGCTGTCCCCTGATCGTCTTTTTGGCTTGAAATTGCCAGTTCGACTGACAATCGTCGCTTTCGTACCCGTCAACAAATGACAATTAATCCCAAATATATTGACAATAATTCCCGAAAGTTCATGGATGCGGTTTTCTTAACATTTCGGGGCTGATAATCGCGGCATGCTTTTTTCTAGGTTATCGACCCGGTTTCCTATCCCTGACCTCTGAATTTTCCAACGGTTTTCCACCAGAGAAGGCGTTCCATGACTCCCAAAGACGTGATCGAACTCGCGAAGAAAAACAACGTCGAGTTCGTCGACCTGATGTACGGCGACATGTTCGGCATCCTCCAGCACTTCAGCTACCCCGTGTGGCGCCTCGACGAGGCGATGTTCAAGGAAGGCATCGCGTTCGACGGCTCCTCGATCCGCGGCTGGAAGTCGATCGACAAGTCCGACATGCTCATGATGCCCGACCCGAGCTCGGCCTTCATCGATCCCTTCACCGCCCGCCCGCGCCTCAACCTGTTCTGCGACATCCTCGAGCCGCGCACCGGCGAGCTGTATGACCGCGACCCGCGCTCCATCGCCAAGAAGGCGCTGGCCTACCTGAAGACCACCGGCATCGGCGACATCGCCTACTTCGGCGCCGAGCCCGAGTTCTTCGTGTTCGACGGCCTGCGCTACGAGAGCAAGCCGAACATCGGCTTCTACGAGATCATCACGAACGAAGGCCCGTGGACCAGCGGCGACGAGGGCAGCCTCGCGCACAAGATGCACCACAAGTTCGGCTACGCGCCCGCCGCGCCGCTCGACACCATGACCGACCTCCGCGACGAGATGGTCGTGAACCTCACGAAGATGGGCCTGAAGCCCGAGATCCACCACCACGAGGTCGCCACGGCCCAGTGCGAGATCGGCGTGCAGTTCGGCGAGCTGATCGCCGCCGCCGACGGCGTGCACAAGCTGAAGTACGGCGTGAAGAACACCGCGGCCAAGTACGGCAAGACGGCGACGTTCATGCCGAAGCCCTTGTGGGGAGACAATGGGTCGGGCATGCACGTCCACACCTCCATCTGGAAGGACGGCAAGAACCTGTTCGCGGGCGACGGCTACGCCAACATGAGCAAGACGGCCATCTGGGCCATCGGCGGCATCCTCAAGCACGGCAAGGCCATCCAGGTGTTCTCGAACTCCACGGTGAACAGCTACCGTCGTCTGGTCCCCGGTTACGAGGCTCCCGTGAACCTCGCCTACTCGGCCACCAACCGCTCGGCCTCGATCCGCATCCCGTACGTGCAGGGCGACAAGGCCCGCCGCTTCGAGTTCCGCTGCCCCGACAGCTCCGGTTCGCCTTACCTGACGTTCGCCGCCATGCTCATGGCGATGATCGACGGCATCAAGAACCAGATCGACCCGGGCGCGCCGCTGGACAAGAACATCTACGAGCTGCCGCCGGAAGAGCTGAAGCTGGTGCCCTCGACCTGCTACAGCCTCGAGCAGGCGCTCGAAGAGCTGGAGAAGGACAAGGAGTGGCTCACCGCCGGCGACGTCTTCACCGAGGACATGATCGAGGCTTACGTCAGCTACAAGCGCGAGA
>DATAHJ010000171.1:0-2255 GCA_036263275.1 Fibrobacteria bacterium
GTGCGAGAGCAGTTCGCTCATCGGATTCCACTTGCCGGTCAGGAACTGCTGGCGCGGGCCGTCGGGGAAGCTCACCGGCACGGTCACGGGACCGCGCAGCTCGGACTTTTCGACGTCGAGCGTCCACTCGGCCGAAGGATCCTTCTCCGCGGCGGCTTGGATCTTGGCGATCGCGGCCTCGTCGACCACGGCGCAGGGAATGCCCAGCGACACGCAGTTGCCGAAGAAGATCTCCGCGAAGCTTTCGCCCACGATGCCGGAGATGCCCCAGCGCATCAGCGACTGGGGCGCGTGCTCGCGGCTGGAGCCGCAGCCGAAGTTCTTGTTCGCGAACAGGAGCTTGCCGCCCTGGTACTCGGGCTTGTCGAAGGGATGCGTCTCACCCTTGGCCTTGAGGCCGCGGCGGTCGTCCTCGAAGGCGTGCTCGCCGATGCCGTCGAAGGTGACGGTGCGGAGGTAGCGCGCCGGGATGATGCGGTCGGTGTCGATGTCGTTGCCGCGCAGGGGCACGGCGCGGCCGGCGACGGAGGCGAGGATGGCGTTGGCGGTGGTCATCTTAAACCTTCCCAAGCTTGCGGACGTCGGTGATGCGGCCGTTGAGCGCGGCGGCGACGGCCATGACCGGGCTCACCAGCAAGGTGCGCCCCGAGGGCGAGCCTTGGCGGCCCTTGAAGTTGCGGTTGCTCGTGGACGCGCTGATCTCGCGGTTCTTGAGCTTGTCGGGATTCATCGCCAGGCACATGGAGCAGCCCGGCTCGCGCCACTGGAATCCGGCGGCGGTGAAGACCTTGTCGAGGCCCAGCGCCTCGGCTTCCTTCTGCACGGGCTCCGAACCCGGGACGACCAAGGCGCGCACGTTCGCGGGCACGTGGCCCCCGAAGGCCTTCACGGCCTTGGCGGCTTCCTGAAGGTCGGACAGGCGGCCATTGGTGCACGAGCCGATGAACACGACGTCGACGGGCGTGCCCGCCATGGGCTGGCCGGCCTCGAACGACATGTATTCGTACGCCTCCCGAATGAGGGGGCGCTCGCCTTCGGCGAAGTCGCTCTCGGAGGGGATGTTCTCGTCGACGCCGACCGACTGCGCCGGGGTGATGCCCCAGGTCACGTGCGGCGCCAGCGACGAGCCGTCGATGGTGACTTCGTCGTCGAAGGTGGCGTCGACGTCGGAGGCCAAGGATTTCCACCACGTCACGGCCTTGTCCCAGTCCGCGCCCTTGGGGGAGTACTCGCGGCCCTTGAGATAGGTGAAGGTGGTCTCGTCGGGGTTGACGTAGCCGATGCGCGCGCCGCCCTCGATCGACATGTTGCAGAGCGTCATGCGCTCTTCCATGCTCATGTGCTCGACGGCCTCGCCGGCGTACTCGTAGGCATATCCCACGCCGCCGTTGACGCCGAGCTTGCGGATGATGGCCAAGATCACGTCCTTGGCGTATACGCCGGGCTGGAGCTTGCCGGTCACCTTGATGCGGCGAACCTTCAAACGTCCCAAGGTCATGGTGCCGGTGGCGAGGATGTCGGCCACCTGGCTGGTGCCGATGCCGAAGGCCAGCGCGCCGAAGGCGCCGTGCGTCGAAGTATGGCTGTCGCCGCAGGCGATGGTCATGCCGGGCTGTGTGAGGCCCAGTTCCGGGCCGATGACGTGGACGACACCCTGGTGACCCGACTTGGCGCCGAAGAAGGCGACGTCGTTGTCCTTGGTGTTCTTCTCGATGGCCTGGAGCATTTCCTCGGCCATGGCGTCGGCGAGCGGCCGCTGGCGGTCGCGGATTTCCGTCGGGATGATATGGTCCACCGTCGCGAAGGTGCGGTGGGGGAACTTCACCTTGAGGCCGCGCTCGCGCAGGAGCGCGAAGGCCTGGGGTGAGGTGACCTCGTGGACGAGGTGGAGCCCGATCAGCACTTGGTATTGCCCGGAGGGCAGGCGGGTGACGACGTGGCGGTCGAAGACTTTTTGGTAGAGATTCTGGCCCATGGGGGATGAAATTTAGCAAAAATCGAGGGGCGTGGATCCGGCAGGGAGGAGGGGGGTATTCTCCGTTTTCGAGCGATTTTTCGCGGGGATTTTGGGGCCATTCGTTGGAGCGAGGCGGCATCCAAGCCATGAGGGGTCCCGATATTCGACGCGACCGGCGCAATCCGAGTACTCGCTCCTCGCGTTCGCGAACATCCGCCGCTGCGTGAACGGAACGGCATGGAGCCTCGAAGCCGTGACGCGAACACTGCCGGGCTCCGTGCGCGGATAGGCGCCGGCC
>DATAHJ010000172.1:0-3526 GCA_036263275.1 Fibrobacteria bacterium
CGCCGTAGGCCGCGCGGTGCTTGGCCCAGTTGCGCTCGAAGTTCTCCAGCCAGGCCATCAGCGTCAGGTCGTAGTCGGGCCCGAAGTTGTGCCA
This sequence comes from Fibrobacteria bacterium, assembly GCA_036263275.1. GTDB lineage: Bacteria > Fibrobacterota > Fibrobacteria > UBA11236 > UBA11236 > UBA11236. Next base: position 95 of record DATAHJ010000172.1, read on the forward strand.
GTCCTCCACCACGAACAGGCCTTCCATGGCGCGGCTGAGCTGTGCGACGGAAGGGAGCATGGCGTGGGGGAAGATGTACTTGCCCAGCCACGGCTCGATGCTCGTGACCGACTTGAGTCCGCCGATGGTGTGGACGAGCGCCAGCCCGCCGTCCTTGAGGCGGTCATGGAGGGTCTTGAAGAAGGTCCGGTAGTTCCGGTAGCCCACGTGCTCGCACATGCCGATCGACACGATGCGGTCGTAGGTTCCTTCGGCCTCGCGATAATCCTGCAGTCGGATGTCCACCGGCAGGCCCTTGGTCCGCTCGCGGCCGTAGGCCACCTGCTCGGAGGAGATGTTGTACGCGGTGACATGGGCGCCGTAACGCTCCGCGGCGAAACGGGCGAACCCGCCCCAGCCGCAACCCAGCTCCAGCACGGTCATTCCCGGCTTGAGCCCCAGCTTGCGGCACACCAGGTCGAGCTTGTTCTCTTGCGCCTCGGCCAGAGTGGAGGCGCCCTTCCCGGCATCCCCGTTCCTTTTCCAATAGGCGCAGGTGTACTGCATGAACGGGTCGAGCATGTCGGCGTAGAAGTCGTTGCCGAGGTTGTAATGCTGCTCCGCCACCGTCTTCGAGAGGGCCTTGGTCTGGCGGTTGAACAGCCGGGCCTTCGCGAGGTCGAGCGCCAACGGCCAGTTGAACTTCAATTTCATCTCAAGTTGCGCCGACATGGCCTTGTCGAAGGCGATGTCGAGGCGGTCGCAGTCCCACCAGCCGTCCATGTAGGACTCGCCGAGGCCCAGCGTGCCTTGCGCCATCACGCGCCGGAAGAAGGCGGGGTTGTGGATGCGCAAGTCCCACGGGCGATCGCCATTGATGCGGATGTCCGCGCTGGCCAGCAGCTCGGTGAGAAAGCGCTCGCCCGCGGAAGAAGGCGCGGTCGGTGCCGAGGAGGCGGAAGGGGCGGAGGAGGACTGGATTCCAAGCATAGGTCGAGCCCAAGAGGGGCAAGTATAAGCATAATTAATAACCCCGAAAAAAGGAAAGCGGGGGGTTTTCTTCGCGGTTGCCGCCTTGTTCGGTCCGGCCGCCGGCCGGAGGGACTTACAGGGCGAGAGCTTTCAGGCCACCAAGCGGAATGGCAACCCAATCAGGCCGATTATTGCGCTCATATTCCAATTCGTAAAGCGCCTTTTCGAGTATGAAAAAATTCAAGAGGGCGAGGACTTCCGCGTCGTCCCCTGCCTGCGGAGGAAACAGCCGCGCGCTTTCCACCGCCCGAAAGTAAGCTTGCCGGAATGTCGCGCCGAGCATGTCGGCAAAGGCCTCCGCGCGGCCCCCGGCATCCGCGTTCCCTTCGGCGCGTGCCGCGGAATGCGCGGCATAGTGGAACGAGCGCAACATGCCCGCCGCGTCCCGCAGCGGCGAAGCCTTTCGGCGGGCCTCGGCCAGCGGCCGGCCCGGCTCGCCTTCGAAGTCGAGCAGGCGCGGGCCGCCCTCTGCGAGCAGGACCTGGCCGAGGTGCAGGTCGCCGTGCACGCGGATCTTCGCACCCGCGGGCGCCGCGACCTGCAATTTTTCGCGCAGCCGCGCCGTCGTTTCAGATCCGAGCACTTCGGCCCCGGCTGCAAGGCGCGACAGGCTTCCCGCGCGCGCGGCGGCGAGGTCGGAATCCGTCAGCGGCTCGGGCGCGAAGTCGGGGTCGTCGGGCCGAGAGGCGAGGGCGGCGTGCAGCTCTCCGACGCGCGCGCCCAAGGTCGCGGCCCAGCGCGTCAACGCGTCGGGTAGCCTCTCTTCGCGCAAGGAATTCGTCAAGGCATCGACGGCGAAGGCCCAGGCGTCCTTCGCGTCGCGCAGGAATTCCTGCGCGAGCGCCAGCGTCACCCCAAGGCCGGATTTCGGAACCCATTCGAGCGTCGAGAGGAACAAGGGCGCGCCGTGATAGCCGGCGCGGCGCAGGGCGCGCAGCATCTCGGGCTCGGGATGAATGCCGCCCTCGAAGCGGCGATAGAGCTTGACGGAAACCTTTTCGTCGAAGGAGAACGAGGTGTTGCTTTGTTCTCCCGCGTACAGCCGCGAAGCTTTGGCTTGCTGGTCCCCGGCAAGGCCCGCGAAGTCCCGCGAACGGTCCGGGTGACCGCGCAGAATACCCCCAAACCCCTCGGCTTCGGTTTTTCCCGCAAGCAAATCGAGCAACGCCGCGCGAAACGCCGGGTCATGGCATGCGTCCGCGATGAGTCGTCCATCGGGCGCGGCTCCGATCACCGCGGTTTCAGGAAATTCGAATTTTCGACCCTGTAACGCCAGCAAGATGGGAACGGCGTAGCGCTCGGATTCCCCCTGTTTGAATGCTGCGCGAACAATGAGAAATATCGTGTCGGCACGAATGGGGATTGCGGCCTCGATCGCGACCGAGACCAGCGTCCGGGACTTGGCGCGCCACCAGCGCCGCGCAGGCAGCCAGGCGGGCAGCAGGCGGTTTTCCAGCGCGATGCGAAGGGGTTCCGGGAGCGATCCGTCGGGCGGTTCCATCGTGCCGGAATTTACCTTTAGAAGCCGTTCAACCGAGATTCGACGTGAAGATTCAGGCCATCCTCGACCATGCCGCCGCGGGCCGGCGTATCGCCCCGGGCGACGCTCTCGCCCTTCTGCAAAGCGACGACTGGACATCCATCGTCGCTGCGGGAAATGCCCGCCGTAACACGATGCACGATCCGAAAGTCGTCAGCTACACCGGCTTCCGCGTCATCAATTACACGAACTTCTGCGACGTGGACTGCACGTTCTGCAGCTTCAAGGACGAGATCGAAAGCGATCGCGGCTACACGCTCGACCTCGAGCAGGTCGCCGCCAAGACCGAGGAAGCGTTGGCGTTGGGAGTGGATCAGATCTTCTTCCAGGGCGGCGTGAATCCGAAGCTGCCGCTGTCCTACTACACCGACGCCTTCAGCATGCTGCGCGACCGTTACGGCGTCGCGATCCGCGCGCTTTCGCCCATCGAGGTGAAGCGCCTGGCCGAGAAGGAGGGGATGACGGTTCCCGCGCTGCTGGAGGTTCTGAAGGCGGCGGGCGTGGGCTCGGTGCCCGGCGCGGGCGCGGAGATCCTCACGGAGCGCATGCGCGAGGTGCTTTCGCCCAAGAAGCTTTCGGGCGAGGACTGGTGCGCGGTGATGGGGGAGTGCCACAAGCTGGGTTTGCCCGGGTCCTGCAACATCGTGTTCGGCTCGTCGGAGACTTCGCAGGATATCGTCGAGCATCTGGCGCAACTGCGCGACCAGCAGGACAAGACGGGCGGGTTCCTGTCGTTCATCCCGTGGGTGTTCCAGGCGCAGACCAAGCGCTTTCCGATCCGGCACGTGACCGGGCGGGAATACCTGAAAACATTGGCCGTTTCGCGACTCTTCCTCGACAACATCCCCAACATCGAGGTGTCGGTGATGGTGATGGGGAAA
>DATAHJ010000173.1:0-2632 GCA_036263275.1 Fibrobacteria bacterium
CGAAGTGTTCGGCCTGGCGGGCGAATCGGGCTGCGGCAAGACGGTCACCTGCCTCGCGCTGCTGCGACTGCTTCCCGCCGCGACGACGGTGGTCCTCTCGGGACACGCGTGGTTTCGCGGCCGAGATCTGCTGGCGATGTCGCCCGCGGAACTCCGCGCCGTGCGCGGCGCGGAGATCGCGATGATCTTCCAGGAGCCATCGGCGGCGATGAACCCGTTGCTCACGATCCAACATCAGCTGGAGATGCCTTTCCGCTTTCACCGCGACAGGTCCACGGAAAATGCGAGGCTCGCGAAGGACCCCGCCCCCCGGATTCGTGAACTGCTCGACCGGGTAGGACTTCGCGATCCCGATCGCGTGTTGCGCTCCTACCCGCACGAGCTCTCCGGCGGCATGTTGCAACGTGTGATGATCGCGCACGCCCTGTTGCTGCGCCCCGCGCTCATCCTCGCCGACGAGCCCACCACGGCGCTCGACGTGACCATCCAGGCGCAGGTGCTCGACCTGCTCGCGGAACTGCAACGCGAGACCGGCACGAGCGTGGTGCTCATCACGCACAACCTGAATTTGATCGCGCAATATGCCGAACGCGCGGCGGTGATGTACGCGGGTCGCGTGGTGGAGCAGGGGCCTGCCCTCGATTTGCTGCGCGATCCGAAGCATCCCTATTCCCGCGGCCTGCTCGACGCCCTGCCCGACTTGGACGCGGCGCAAGTCCCCCGCCCCATCGCCGGCTCGGTGCCGCCTCCCGGCCGCTACCCGGCGGGCTGCCGCTTCCGCGACCGCTGCCCGCGCGCCTTCGAGGCGTGCATAACGGATCCCGCATGGTCGCAACCCGCGCCGGGACGCAAGGTCGCGTGTCACTTGTATGAGGCCGTCGCATGACTCCGTTGTTGTCGGCGCGCGACCTGAAGACGCATTTCCCCGTCACCGGCGGATTGTGGAAACGCACCCTCTCGCATGTCCGGGCCGTGGACGGCGTTTCGCTTGGGGTCTTTCCCGGCGAAGTGGTGGCCTTGGTGGGCGAGTCCGGCTGCGGGAAAAGCACTCTCGGGTATTCACTGCTGGGCCTTACGCTTCCCACTTCCGGCGAAGTGGAGCTGCTCGGAAAGCGCATAGACATCACGAATGCCTCCTCCTGGAAATCCTATCGCCGCGACTTCCAGATCGTGTTCCAGGATCCTTACACGTCGCTCAACCCACGGCTCACGGTCTTCGAGCTCTTGGCGGAACCCTTGCGGGTGCACGGCCTCGTTCCCGCCGCGGGCCTCCGCGACGCCGTGGCGGAGCTGCTGCGGCAGGTGGGCTTGCCGACGGACGCGATGGATCGCTTTCCCCACGCCTTCTCGGGCGGCCAGCGGCAGCGGCTCTGCATCGCGCGGGCCTTGGGCCTGCGCCCCAAGCTGATCGTGTGCGACGAGGTCGTCTCCGCGCTGGACGTCTCGGTGCAGGCGCAGATCGTGCGCCTGCTGCTCGACCTGAAGCGCGAGCACGGGCTCGCGCTACTCTTCATCACGCACGACCTGTCCTTGGTGCGGGCCATCGCGGACCGCGTGCTGGTGATGCACGCGGGGAAGATCGTGGAGGAGGGTCCGACGGAGGAGATCTTCGCGAGCCCGCGGGAGGAGTACACGAAGACGCTGCTGGCGGCGGTACCGAGGATGGAGAAGCGGACTACGCCAAATACTTCCCCTGCAGGTACTTGAGAAAGTACCCCGCGTCCAGGTCCTTCCCCGTCGCCATGCGGCACAGCTCCGCCGCCGAGAACTCACGGCCATGGCGATGGATCTTCTCCCGCAGCCACTCGCGCATCGGCGCGAAGTCCCCAACGCGGATGCGCGCGTCGAGCGAACCCAGATCCTTCTCCATCGCCACCGCGAACTGCGCGGCGTAAAGATTGCCCAAGGTGTAAGTCGGGAAATAGCCGAACAGCCCGCAGCTCCAGTGCACATCCTGCAAAAATCCGCGCGCCGCGCTGGGCGGCCGGATGCCGAGCATCCGCTCCATGCCTTCGTTCCACGCCGACTCGATTCCCTCCACTTCCAGCGCGCCGGAGAAAATCGCTTCCTCCAGCTGGAAGCGCAGCAGCACGTGCAGGTTGTAGGTCACCTCATCCGCCTCCACGCGCACGAAGGAGCGCTCCACCGCATTGACCCGGGCGTACACCGCGTCGAGGGTCGCGATCCCGACAGGAGCCCCCAACATCTCCTTCGCCACCGGCAAAGCGTGCTCCCAGTAGGCCCGCGAACGCCCCACACGGTTTTCCCAGAAGCGCGACTGCGATTCATGAATGGCCAGCGAAGTCGCCTCTCCCAGTGGCGTACCCCAATCTTCGTCTCTCAATCCCTGTTCGTACAGGCCATGTCCACCTTCATGGAGGGTGCTGTAAACGGCGTTCAGCCAATCGTCGGCGCGATAGCGCGTGGTGAGGCGCACGTCGCCCGGCGCCATGCCCTGCGTGAACGGATGCGTCGACGCGTCGAGCCGACCCGCCTCAAGGTCGAAACCGATCCCGCGCAAGAGCGCCTCGTTGAGCGCCTTCTGCGCGTCCAGAGGAACCTCTTCCGACTGCGCCGAAGGCAGGGGCGCGGGATCCTTTGCGAGAATCTTGTTCAGCAGCGGCACGAGGCC
>DATAHJ010000174.1:0-3037 GCA_036263275.1 Fibrobacteria bacterium
CGACCCAAAGGAAAATTTCCGCCGCGAGGCGATACAGGATCAAGACCATTTCGCGACGACCCAAACCGACAGGACGGATGCAAGCGCGTAGGCGATGTTCCGTCCTTGCCGAACGAGCATCGACCGCAACGAATACCCCCCTGCATCGCGCCCTTGTTTTTCTCCACACCGGAATCCGATCCAGCGTGGCACGGCATGTCGGTACGCATCGTACCTGTCGCCGAAGATTCCCGCGAGAACGGATTCTTCGTGCCGGACCAGTATCACGTGATGCAACAGGATCGCGAGGATGAGCAGAATCGAAATCCAAAGCACGGACGCGTTGGCATACAGGATGATGCCCGTGGAGACAAAGGTGTTGGAGAGGTAGAGCGGGTTGCGCGAGAAGCGATAAGGGCCGCTGGTCGCAAGGTCGGGAGCCTGCGCGCGGGCCGCGTTTCCATGCGTTCCGAGGTGTGCTCCGGCCCACCCGCGCAAGATGATTCCGGCGACGACAAGGAGAAGCCAGGGGGGACGAAGCGGCGCGTTTGATATTGCGCGCGCGATCAGGATGACGGGCAAGGCGACGGCGAGGATCCAGCCGCGCGCGGCGAACCATCGGTTCGCGGTCATCCGCCCATCCGGATCACGGTGTCGCACAGCGCGGGCAGGAAGGGCTCGTGCGAGACGACGATCGCGCCGCGGCCTTCGCGCTTCCACAGTTCCAGCGCGCCGCGCAGGACGGGCTCACGCTCATCCGCCGGCAGCGCCGTCACGGGTTCGTCGAGCAGCAGGAAGCGAGCGTTGGATGCCAGCGCGCGCGCCAGGCACATGCGTTGCCGCTCTCCGCCCGATCGCGCCGTGGGGTGCGCGTCGCGCGCGGCGATGCGCCGCAGCGAAAGCAATGCGTCGAGCTCATGCCAGAATTCCGGGCGCTCGGCTTCCAGCTTCGCGGCCCACGCATTCCAGTCAAGCCCCGGCCAGACGCGCTGCGGGAGGTAGGCAATGCCATCCGCGCGCAGCCCTTCGGGCCAAAGAACATTTCCGTCCGCCGGAATCTCCGCGCCCGCCAAGAGGCGAAGCATCGTGGTCTTGCCCGCCCCGTTGGGTCCGGTGACGCCCGTGATTCCCTTCGCCGCGAACTCGGCGGAAAAATCCTTGAGGATGGGCGCGTCCGCTTCGTAAGCAAAGTTCGCCTTGCGCAAGGCCAATGCGTTGCCGCGATGCGCCTCGGGCGCGCGTCGCGTTGGCAACGCTTCCCAGGAGCGCACGAGCGCTTCGGCATCCTCTTGCGCCCGGGCGCCCGCGAGCACGGTGGGCCAATGGCGGGCGGCCTCGCGCACGGGGCGATAGGCGAGCACCAGCATCAGCGAGAAGAGGAGCATTCCATTCCAGTCGGGCAGAATGAAGGAGCCCGCGAGCAGGAGGGCGGAGAGCGCGAAGAAGAAGGCCGTTTCAAGCGCGGCGGGATAGCGCGCTTGCGCGCGCCGCCACTTCCACTCGGGGCGATGCGCCGCGTCGAGCCGAATGGCGAGATCGTCGACGCCCGCGCCGAAGCCCGCGCCCGCGCGTGCTTCCAGCGACTCGCCGAAATCCTCCAGCGCCCGCAGCGCCTGTCCGTGGCCTTGCCGGCCTTCGGCCTCCAGCGCCTTGAGCCGGCGATTGCGCCAGCGCAGCACGGGCCATACGAGCGCCGCGAAGCCCACGCCGAGAGCGGCGATCTTCCAAGAGAGGATCAAGAGGAGCGGGAGGAAGAGGAGGATTTGCGAGACGGCGCCCTGGAAGCGGAGCTTCGCGATCAACCCTTCGGCCGCGCGGGGCGCGCTCTCCCCCAGCGCGCGGTCAAGGGCGTCGCGCGTCGCGGCGCGGTAGGCGGGCACGGCGCGGTCGCGCACGGCACGAAGCAGTCGATCGCGCAGGGTTCCGGTCGCGTCGCGCAGCGCGCGCGATTCCAAGGCGGCGCCGCGATCCTGGAAAATGAAACGGAGCAGCACGCAAACGAAGAGGGCTGCGACGATGACAGGCGAATCGCCCCCACGCATTCCCTCCCGCGCCGCGAGGACGAAGCCCGCTTCGGAGATTCCTTGCGCCATTGCGAGCGCGGGAATGCCGAGGCGATAGGAACGGGCGAGGCGCATGGGGGAAAAAGTAGGACGAGGACGGCGAATGCGGGAACAAGCCGCGGAGCACAAAAAAGGGGCGGCCGTTGGGCCGCCCCTTTTTTCATCCGTCCTGTCCGCGATTACTGATATTCCTTCAGGGCTTCGCGGTTGAGCACCTTCAACTCCGTGCGCCGGTTGAGCTGGCGTCCTTCCGGGGTGTCGTTGGTGGCCTTGGGCTGGCTGTAGGCGTAGCCCTTGCCGACGAGGCGTCCACGAAGGTCCGGTTCGACGCGGGTCATGTAGTCCGCGACGGCCTGGGCGCGGCCCTGGCTCAGGTTCTGGTTGTACTCCAGGCCGCCCACATTATCGGTGTGGCCTCCCACCTCGATCTGCAGCTTCGGATAGGCCGTCAGCAGACGCGCGATGAGGTCGAGGTACGGCTCGGAGTTGATGGAGATGTCCGTCTTGCCGGTCTCGAAGTACACGGCATCGAGCACCAGCATGCCCGTGGTCAGCAGCTGCTTCTGCAGGTCGGGGCGGCGGGCCAGTTCTTCCTGCAGGCGGCGGCGCGTCTCGGCCAAGGCGACGGAGTCGTTGACAGACTTGGCCCGGTCCGTGGCGGCCGCGATCTGGAGGCTGTCGCGTTCGCGCTGGAGGCGCTCCCTCGCTTCTTCGGCTTCGCGGCGTCGCATCGCGGCCGCATCGCGGGCTTCCTTGCGGGTGTCGATGGAGTAGGTCAGTCCGCCGAACACGCGCCAAGGCTCGAGCGCGCGGGAGCCGATCGCGTCGTCACGCGTGCCGGAGAGCGCCACGTCGAGGCCGAGGCTCGCGTTCACGAGGGCGGGCGTCCGCCAGGTGACCGAGGGCGTGGCCCACAAGGGGTCCTTCGCGCTGGGCGAGCGGAGGAAGGTGCGCGAATTCACCTCGAGGCCCGCGATGAGCGAGACGATGGGAAT
>DATAHJ010000175.1:0-4325 GCA_036263275.1 Fibrobacteria bacterium
CACGGTGCCCGTCACCCAGGCCTACCGAATGGACGCGGCCTTGCGCGCGGCGGGCGTCCCTTCGGAGCTGGTGATCCTGCCGGGCGCGGATCATGGCGGCCCTGAGTTCGAGTCGCCCGAGATGCGGGCGCGCGTGAGCGCGTTCCTGGCGCGGGCACTGCCACCGCGTTTTCTTGCCGCGCCTCCACCAGGCGATAAACCGCGCCGCTGACATCGCGCAAAATATTGCGCGATGTGCGCAACTCCTTCTTGCGCGGAGTTGCGCGTCCTCTTCCCGCGAACGCGTCGCAATCGTGAAAAACGACGTTCGACGCGCGGGCACGGTTTTTCCATAAGCGTTTCCCCAGCGCATCGATGCGCGGGAGGAATGCATGGAATACAAGCTCACGATTCGTCAGCCCCTGGATGAAGGGGTCGCCCTCCACGATCCGGAGTCGGAGGCCAAGGGCCTGCACGCGCCCGGCTCGCCCATGGAAGAGTTGCTTCGGTTGGCCGAGGCGATGGCGCGCCGCGACTCGCCGGTGTTGCTGCACGGAGAGAGCGGCACGGGCAAGGAGGTATTGGCCCGATGGCTGCACGACCGCAGCCTGCGGCGGGACGGGGCCTTCGTCGCGGTGAACTGCGCGGCCATCTCCCCGTCGCTGGTGGAGAGCGAATTGTTCGGGCATTGCCGCGGCGCTTTCACCCATGCGGTCACCGACCGGCCGGGCCATATTCGGCAAGCCGGCGGCGGGACGCTTTTCCTCGACGAGATCGGCGACATGCCCCTTGAATTGCAAGCGCGCTTCCTGCGCGTGCTGCAGGAGAAGTCGGTGCGGCCCGTGGGCGGCGACGTGGAGATTCCGGTGGACTTCCGCCTTGTGTGCGCGACGCACCGCGACCTCGCCGCCGAGGTGCGCGCCGGCCGCTTTCGCGGCGACCTGTACTATCGCCTGCGCGTGCTGGAGCTGCGACTGCCGCCCTTGCGCGAGCGGCCCATGGATATTCCCTGGCTCTTGCGCGGATTCCTCGCGGAGATCGATGCCGCGCTCGGCCCTGATGCCGCGCGCGAGGCGGTGGAGGATTTGCCCCTCGTCGCGCTGCAGTATCCCTTTCCCGGCAACGTGCGTGAACTGCGGAACGTGGCCGAGCGCTACGCGGCGCTGCGGGCCATCGGCGGAGGTTGGGACCAGGCCTTCGAGGGCTGCCTGCGCGAGGACGGGCAGGTGATGGAGCCCATTCCGGAGTACCTCCGGGCGGCGCGGACTTCCCGGCTCACGGCGCCCGACGTGCTTGCCGCGCTGGAGGCCTGCGGATACCACCGGGGACGCGCGGCGGCCAAGCTGGGCGTGACGCGCCGTACGCTCCAATATCACCTGGCGAAGCTCAAGCGGAAGGAGTGACGAAGGATGGAAATTCGTAGTTTTCCCCGCCATGCGCATACTCGTGACCGGCGGCTGCGGCTTCATCGGCAGCAACTTCGTCCGCCTCATTCTCTCCGAGCGTCCCGACTGGCACGTGACCAACGTCGACAAGCTCACCTACGCGGGCAATCCCGCGAACCTCGAGGACGTCGCCGGGAGTCCGAACTACCGCTTCCTGAAGGCGGACATCTGCGACAAGGCGGCGATGGGGGAGGTCTTCGCGGGCAAGCCTGACGCCGTGGTGCACTTCGCGGCCGAGTCCCATGTCGACCGGTCGATCACCGGGCCCGAGATTTTCGTGATCACCAATGTGCTCGGCACCCAGAACCTGCTCGAGAACGCGCGCGCGGCGAAGACGGCCCGCTTCCTCCACGTTTCGACCGACGAGGTGTACGGCACGCTGGGCGCCACGGGCCTCTTCACCGAGACCACGCCCTACGCCCCCAACTCGCCCTACTCGGCGAGCAAGGCCGGCTCCGACCTGCTGGTGCGTTCCTACCATCACACTTTCGGCATGGATACGGTGATCACCAACTGCTCGAACAATTACGGGCCGTACCAGTATCCCGAGAAACTGATCCCGCTGCTCATTACCAACCTCGTCGACGGGTTGCAGATTCCCATCTACGGCGACGGGCTCAACGTGCGCGACTGGTTGCACGTGGAAGATCATTGCCGGGGCATCCTGCTCGCGCTCGAGAAGGGTCGCGCGGGCGAGACGTACAACATCGGCGGGCGCAACGAGCGCAAGAACATCGAGATCGCCCGCGGCATCCTCAAGCTGATGGGCAAGGACGAATCCTCCATCCGCTACGTCGAGGATCGCCTGGGTCACGACAAGCGCTACGCCATCGACGCGGACAAGATCCGCGCCGAGCTGGGCTGGGAGCCGCGCCATACCTTCGACACCGGCCTGCCGGCCACAGTGGAGTGGTATAAGGCGAATGAAAAATGGTGGAGACCGCTGAAGAAGAAGTGACGGTCGCTCCATGTTGAGCCTCGTCTTCATGGGCACTCCGGCCTTCGCGGTCCCGGTGCTCGAGTCCCTCGCGAAGGCCCACAAGGTGTCGCTCGTCGTGACCCAGCCCGACAAGCCCAAGGGGCGGGGGCAAAGGCTCGCCGCGCCGCCTGTGAAGGATGCCGCGCAGGCGCTCGGAATCCCCGTCGCGCAGCCCGAATCCCTCAAGACTCCCGAGTTCCACGAGCTGATCGCCGCGCAACACGCCGACCTGCTCGTGGTGGTCGCCTTCCGCATCCTGCCCGCCACGCTCTTCCCGCTCGCGCGCCTGGGCGCGGTGAACATCCACGGCTCGCTCTTGCCGAAGTATCGCGGCGCGGCGCCCATCCAGTGGGCTGTCGCCAACGGCGACACCGAGACGGGCGTCACGATTTTCCGTCTCGACGCCGAGGTGGACCACGGCGAGGTGCTCGCGCAGGAGAAGGTGGAGATCGGTCCGGAAGAAACGGCGGGGGAGCTCTTCGATCGCTTAAGCCTCCTCGGGCGGGACTTGTTGTCGAAGACGCTCGAGGAACTCGAGGCAGGGCGCGCCGCGGCGCGCCCGCAGGATCACTCCCTGGCCAGCCCCGCTCCCAAGTTGAAGAAAGAAGACGGCCGCGTCGACTGGACGCGGCCGGCGCGCGCGATCCACGCGCGCGTGCGCGGGTTCAACCCCGCGCCCGGATGCTTCGCCGTCGAGATTCCGGAAGCGGGAAGCGACGCGCGCGCCTTGCGCATCCATCGCGCGCGCGTCGAAGCCGGTAGCGGCGAGCCGGGCGTTTTGGTCGTCGAGAACGGCGAGCCGCTGGTCGGCACGGGCGAAGGCCGTCTGCGCCTGGTCGAAGTGCAGTGGGAAGGCAAGCCGCGCATCTCGGGCCGCGATCTGGTCAACGGTCTTCGCGGCGCGGCGCTTCGCTTCGCCTGACCGGCTTTTTCGCCAAACGCGCGGTACGCGCGGCTTCCAAGGCCTTTTCCGCCCACCTTCGCAGCGTCGACGGGCGCGCCAGAACGGATTCCGGCACCACCCAGTAAGGCATCGTGATGCGTTTGGCCGCCCGGCTCTTCACGCGGCTATACGGCATGAAGGGCTCGGAACCCGCCTTCTCGAAGGCCGGCCTGTTTTTTTCACCCACGCGCAAATAAAGCAGGCCTTGGGAAGAGAGCAGGGCGAAAAAGATGCCCTCGCTGTAAATTCCCACGCCTCCGAACATCGCGCGGGTTTCGATGGGGAAAACCGCCCCCAGCCTCCGCAGCGGTTCGGGAAGTTCGCGCTTGGGCTTTGCCGCCATGCGCGGGAATTTACTTCGCGGAAACTTCGGACTGGAACTCGGCCTTGCGGTGGGCTCCGTCGCAGAACGGTTTGTTCGCGCTTTGTCCGCAGCGGCACAGGAACACGGGCTTGCCCTCGGTGACGGTAAACACTTGTCCGGCGGCGTCGCAGATTTGCGCACCGGCTTCGACTTGCAGCGGGCCATGCTTGAGGGCGGTGATCTTGATCGACATGAAGAACTCCTTGGGGAGAGGGACATGTTCAATGTATCCGTTATAACGACTATTCGCTCCAAGATTTCGGAAGATCTTAAATAACGCAGATTTTGCACCCTATGAGCCATTTGAGCGCCCTTCAAGCCGAATTGAAACGATTAACCGACCCTGCGAAGGCGACGTTTCTCCAGCGTTTCTTCAAGACCGGGCCGGGACAATACTCCGAGGGCGACAAGTTCCGCGGCATCACCCTCCCGGTTCAGCGCGCGCTCGTCAAGGCCCATCCGATCGGCTTCGACGACGCGGCGGAACTCCTCGAATCCGAATGGCATGAGGATCGCCTCGTCGCGCTCATCCAGTTCATGGCGATCTATTCAAAGGCCGAAGGGCCGCTCAGGAACAAGATCCACAAGCATTATCTCTCCCGTGTCGCCGAGCGC